>CAIYQH010000187.1 GCA_903928285.1 uncultured Bacteroidales bacterium | reverse complement strand
GGGAAATGGGATGCTCCGGCCATTATCGGTCTCTGCGAGGTGGAAAACCGTTATGTACTCAACAAACTGATCTACGAAACGCCGCTGAAACCCTGGAAATATAAGTTCATTCACCACGAATCGCCTGATCTGCGCGGTGTTGATGTTGCACTGATGTACCGTCCTTCGAGGTTTAAAGTACTGTGCAGTCAACCGGTGGCAATCAGATTCCCGTTCGATACGATGTCGCAAACAAGGGAGATCCTGATCGTCAAAGGCATCCTTTTTGAAACCGATACCCTTACCCTGTTTGTCAACCACTGGCCCTCGCGGCGTGGAGGAAACCCGGAATCGGTTTTGCGCCGGAATTTTGTCGCCGGTGTACTCAAACAGAAAGTAGACTCCGTTCAACGTGACAAACAAGCTAATATCCTGATTATGGGTGATTTCAATGATGAACCGGAAAATGAAAGCCTGCTGCAATACCTGCAAGCCCGTAATGATACCACTGTTTTTGGCGAACATCAACTGTTCAACCTGATGGGCATCAGGAACAGGAAACACAGGGAAGGAACGCTGAAATTCCGCGACCAGTGGAGTACTTTTGATCAGTTTATCGTCTCAGGCTCACTGTTGAAGGGGTTTTCAGGAATAAGGGCTGGCCCTGACAATGCACGGATTTTCCGCGCCTCCTTTCTGCTGGAAGACGACAACACCTATTTTGGTGACAAACTCAACAGAACCTATTCAGGTCCAAGGTACCACGGCGGGTACAGTGACCATCTGCCGGTGGTGGTTGAGGTTTTCAAGGTGAATAGATGAGGGGTTCCGGGTTAAGACTTTTTTTACCACATTAGGCACAATAGGGCACAGTAGAGACTTCATAATGTTATAAAACCAAAATCATCATTTACCACACCAATGCAATGCAGGAGCAAAGACAATTTGGGCATCAACTTACCATATCCCGGCGATCGCAGTTCCGCAGAAACGGCAGGCTCCGTTAACTATTTCATTGGTTGTGACACTAAACCCGGAACGTTTGACAAGGATGGACCTGCACGTAGGGCAAACCGTATCCTCTTTCCCGCTTCCGGAAACATTGCCGGTATAGACATACCTTATCCCAGCCTTTGTTGCTATATCTCTGGCTGTTTCAAGGGTCTGAAACGGCGTGACCTTATAATTTAACAGGTGGTATGTTGGATGAAACCTGCTGAAATGCAGCGGTGTATCAGCAAACCCCCTGCTGACAAGCCAGGCGCACATCCGCGCGATCTCCCCGGAATCATCAGTCAGTCCGGGAATCAGGAGGTTGGTTATTTCAAGCCAGACTCCAGCCTCTTTTAACGTTTGCAGGGTATCCAAAACAGGCTTCAGATGACCTCCGAAGATGTTTTTATAGTTTTCGGCAGAGAATGATTTCAGATCGATATTGGCCGCGTCAAGATACCCTGCCAGTTTACGTAAAGGTGACTGGTTGATATATCCATTGGAGATCATCAGGTTTTTAATCCCCCTGGACCTGGCAATTTTAGCCGTATCAGCCATATATTCGTAAAACACCGTAGGCTCCGTGTAGGTGTATGCGATCGAAGCGCATCCGTGGCTGATGGCCGCTTCAACCACCTTTGCGGGTATCAGGTCAATATGTGTCAAAGAGGCAGGTCCCTGCTGGGAAATCTCCCAGTTCTGGCAGTTGCTGCAGGAGAGGTTGCAACCCGCAGTGGCAACGGAAAAACAGGAAGATGCAGGTAAAAAATGAAAGAGCGGTTTTTTCTCAACAGGGTCAATATGGGCAGAACATGGATTCCCGTAGGTCACCGTGAACAATTTCCCATCTTTTGCAAGATGAGTTTTACATTGCCCGGTCATGCCCTCCTTCAATAAACAATGGTGCGGACACAGGGTACAACGGATGCCATCGGGTTCTGACTGGTACCATGGGGATTCCCTGCAGTATTTCGGATCGTTACCTGCAAAACCTGCATCTTCACCAGGTCCGGTTGGTTTTTGGAAGGGCATTTTGTATCTTTACATTGAATTTCATTCAAACTTACGAAAAAATGGTTTGGGATATTAATTGAAGGATATCTCATCCTGTTAACGGCGATCACCTTACCGAAGAATGAACGGGATGCCATATCGATATCATAATTCATCAGTGAATGCAGCAGCTATTTAAAATCATCATCATTATGGGACTGATATTCAACAATCATAGGGATGCCGGTGCCCAGAATCACGCTGTCGCCGGAGACAGGAAACCTGCAGCAGCCGGCCGTTTCTACCCTGCAGATCCGCAGGAACTCCGGGTTATGTTGAAAAAGATGTTTTCGGATGCCCGGCCCTGTGAAAACAGCCAGGTGCTGGGAATCGTCTGTCCCCACGCCGGTTATGTCTTTTCAGGAACAGTGGCTGCCAGTGGGTATAACCAGGTTGATCCGGAGAAGCAATATGAAAATGTGTTCGTCATCGGCTCCAGCCATTATGTTATGCTTCCCGGAGCATCCATCTATAACAGGGGAAATTATATTACTCCCCTGGGAACAGTGACTGTGAATACCTCCCTGGCCGGCAAGCTGATCAGCGAAAACCCTGTATTTGCTTTCAACCCTGATGCCGACAGGGATGAACACTGCATCGAGGTTCAGATCCCCTTTTTGCAATATCATCTGAAAAAGGGGTTCAAGCTGATCCCTGTCGTGATCGGGTCGCAATCGGCATCCACCTGCCGGCTGATTGCAGAAGCCCTGAAACCCTATTTCAATGAACGCAACCTGTTCGTTTTCAGCACCGATTTTTCTCATTACCCATCCTGGGCTGATGCCAACCAGTCCGATAATGCCACCTGCAATGCCATCGTTTCGGGCAAACCCGATCAATTGCTGCGTTTCCTCGAAGATTACAGAAAAAAAGAGATTCCCAACCTTTCCACCAACCTTTGTGGATGGACCTCCATCCTCACCATGTTGTACATGACTTCAGGAGATTCACTGATAAAAATCCACCCTGTGCACTATATGAATTCGGGAGATACTGATTTTGGCGATAAAAAACAGGTTGTAGGCTATTGGTCGCTGGCTGTTGCCAAACCCTTTGATTTTACGCGACAGGAGAAGATCATTTTACTTGGCATTGCACGGAAAACCATCGAAAAATATCTCAGGGACCGGCGGATTCCGGAATCCGGTACAGACACCAGCGCCAACCTTAACATCCGGGCAGGCGCATTTGTGACTTTGAAGGAACACGGTAAACTTCGTGGCTGTATCGGGCGGTTTACCTCTGACCTTCCGCTCCATAAACTTGTGAGCGACCTTGCCATCGCCTCTGCAACCGAGGATACCCGTTTCGAGCCCGTGGTTGCTGATGAAACCGACAGCCTGGTAATTGAAATTTCGGTATTATCACCTCTGAGGAAAATCAGGTCACTCGCAGAGATCACCCTTGGCAAACAGGGGATCTATATCAGGAAAGGAGTCAATTCTGGTACTTTTCTGCCCCAGGTTGCAGTTGAAACCGGCTGGACGCGGGAAGAGTTTGTTGGTCACTGCGCGCGTGACAAGGCAGGGATCGGATGGAATGACTGGAAAGATGCCGAGCTGTTTGTCTATGAAGCCTGCGTGTTTTCAGAAAACGAATTCATCGGTCGCAAAGATTGATGTAGGGACAATAGACACAGATGTCGGGATTATCTGTCTGGACAAAGGGAATATCAAGATTGTAAATATCCTCAAGTATCTGTACCAGAACTGATTCAAAATTTTTCAGGAGCTGGACCGTAAGACGGGTTGATAATTTCCCCGGCTCGTCACCCGGTACCGACACCGCAGTAAACCCGGTATTGATCCTCTTCAGGGAGATGATGCCCGCGCTGGAATCAACTGACCCGGTCTTGCTGTTCAGAAGAAAACCATAGGTCAGCAGCTGGAATGCAATATTCAGATCCGGATTTGTAAACAGTTCATTCCAGTCCTGGACCTTAACCTGTTTTGGCTCGGTCGTGCCTGTTTTATAGTCGATGATCCTCCAGTTTCCTTCCAGTTTATCCACCCTGTCGATGAATCCTTTCAGCAGGATATCAAGCTTTCGGTCGCCGAAAGGGATCGGAATCACCTTTTCAATATACTGTTCAAGCATTTCAACTGAAAATGATTTTCCCGACTGAGCCAGATCCTCAGCCTGCGCAGTTTCCGATTGCAGGAACCGTTTGATCATCAGTTTGGCTACGTTGACAAAAAGCAGGTTTTTGCCATAGGCAATGCCGGAGCCCTTAATTTTTTTCTCAAATGCCTGGTCAACCGCCGGTTCCACTTTTTCTGACAATTCCGCAAGGATTGTCGGTGTCATGGGCTGTCCGGTATAAGGTTTAAAGAGGTTATTGAGGGCCTCATGAACGACACTGCCCAGCATGGCGGGATCGATTGTGTCATCCATATCCTCAGGTTCCCTGATGCCTGCTATTTCAGAAAAGTAGAATTTCAGTGTACAGTTGCGGTAGGCATTGAGCGAGGTAGCCGAAAAGCCTTTCGCTGCTTTTATCTCCATCAATTCAACGGTCTTTCCCGTTTTGGCAATTTCAATCACCTGGGAAGGTTCCCTTATTCCCGGGGGGGTCGCCAGGATGGATTCCGTGATAACTATTTTTGGATTCCAGGCCGGCAATTCCCGGAGGATCTGGCGCAGGAAACGGCTGCGGTCGCCACCTCCCAGCTGTTCAGGCTCCGTACTGTATAATATCCAGATATTGCGTGCCCGTTGCAGCAGCCTGTAAAAATGGTAGGCATAAACCGAATCTTTATGCCGGTAGGTAGGAAGCTCAAAACTTTGCTTGATGTCAAAGGGAATGAAGGAGGCGTTGATCTTCCCGCTGGGCAGCAAATCTTCATTACAGGAGAGGATGATGAGGTTTTCGAAATCGAGGGTCCGGGTCTCGAGCATCCCCATGATCTGGACGCCTTTAAGCGGCTCGCCGTAAAAGGGAAGACTTACCGTTGAAACCACCTGGGAATAGAGCTGGTAAAATGCAGGTACTTTCAGCCCCGCCGGGAAGTCTGTCAGTAAATTTCCCAGTTGATAAACCACCTTGGAAAAGGCAAACAGGTATTCCAGGTCCATCCCCGAAGCCGGGGAAGTGTTCCCGGCAGGATCCGCCACTTTCCCGTTGCGTTGCGGTTTCATGATGCAAAGCCGCAGGTTTTCGATCATCGCCTTGAAACAATTGACCGCATCAGCGGCACCATCCCAGGGAGTCAGGAGGGAGTTCAGAAAAGAGAGGTTCGCCTCAAACAATCCTTGTCTTTCCCGGGCCAGGTCTTCGATTCCAACGAATATCCTTTGCCCTGTCCTGATGGTTTCGACGATTTCGTCGAAGGCGGAACCATGGCCATCCATCAGCGCGTAAGCCATCCTGCCTATATATGGGTGCTGCAGTAGCGTCAACACATCCCTGTAGTAAAATTTCCTGATGCCTTTGACCGTCAGGTAAGAGAACTGCGCTGTGTGGAGATGAAGCTGAAAAACGGTCTCAAACAAGCCAGCCATGGGTGTCTGTTTCAGGGCCAATCCAGCCGTAATATTCATCGATTCAACTTCGTCGGGAATGGAATTCAGCAGCGGGATAAGGAGTCCTTCATCAAGCAGGATCACCGCCGTTTTTTCATCGGACTGGCCACCCATGGCAAGCTGCTGAAGCAGATTCCCGCAATATTTAACCTGTCCGACAGGGTCGGGAGCCCCGACGATGCTGATTTTTTTTTCGCCCGAGGCAAAATCACCGGCAATCCAGCGGGGTTCCTTTGTTGCCCATTTCCCAAGCAGCACACGCAGGAAATCACCCGCCTCCTGCTGCTTGTTGTCAACATAATAATGGTCGGCATCCCATAGCAAAGTAGCCTGGCCATTGTTCTTCAGCGTTTCTATAATTGTCTCTTCAGCCTTGGTGAGGGCATTGAAACCGGCAAAGATCAGATGTTGCCATGGCAGATGGTCTTTTGCCGCTTCAATCGTATTGGCCGCATGCCTGAATGCCAGCCCCTGATAGGCCTGGTTCTTTTTGATCAGCCGTTGGGTCAGCCTTGTATAATAATCATACAATGACTGGTAAAAATGAAGATATTTTTTCTCAAAGTCGGTGAGTGGCTGATTGTCAAGGTTCCATAAACTGATAGCCCTGGCTTCGGTAAGGGTGGCAAACAACTCCTGCGCATCGGCCAGGTAGCGGTCAACCTCGTTAAAATCGCTGAGTAGCTGGGGCGCCCACCGTAAAAACTCTTCAAAGGTCTGAGCCTTCATTCCCTCAATTTCACGATGAACTTCGAACAATTCAAACAGGAGGTTCAGGTTATCCACATCCTGCAATCCACTGATTTCGCCAATGAAATCTTCGATAGAATAGATCGCCGGCGCCCATGAAACTTTCCCGATCTCTTCAGCCAGGTATTTCCTGAGAAAAAGACCTCCCCTGCGATTCGGAAGAATGATGCAAACATCGGCCAGACCGTCGCCATATTGAGCAATCAGGTACATCGCAGTCTGCTTCAGAAATGGAACCATACTATCGGATTTATGAGTCTGTTTATTGTTTGGTCGTTGTTGATAAGAATCCTGTTCCCATGATCAATGCATTAATTTTTCCACAAAGTCCACCATGGTTTGCATAAGGTTCACAATGGATACATTGTGTGTAAAGCACCTATATTGTACCTGCATCCCTCCATATCTTCCCTTCATCCCGGTATCCGGTTATTTTCTGATCTGCAGCAAGTCGCAGGTACATGTCTGTGAGTGAAAATCGGCCCTGCTCCGATATCCTGGAAAATATTTCAGGGGAGATGACCTGGATCCCGCTGAAAGCAAGCGGTGACAACAAAGCGGTATCCCGTGAAATTTTCCGTTCCCCGGTAGTTATGTTCTCCCAGCCGCAAAGCAGCATTTCCCTGTCAAACAAAAGATAACGGGAGGTTCTCCGGTCTCTGACCGCAAGGGTTGCCAATGCCCCTGACTCCCTGTGAAAGGCCTCTGTTGCTACCAGGTCAAGGTCGGAAAGGATATCAACGTTGCGGATTATCCCATTTTCATTCCCGGCAAAAAACCAGGCAGCTTTTTTCACACCACCGCCGGTGTCAAGTAATTCCCCGGTTTCATCTGAAATGGTAATGTTCAACCCGAAATTCCCGTGCTGAGTCAGAAAGCCGGTGATCTGGCCTGCAAAGTGGTGAACATTGATGATCACCTCCGAGATCCCGGCTCTTTTCAGGTGATCCAGGGAGTGTTCCAGCAGGGTTTTACCCTCAACCTCATACAAAGCCTTAGGATGGGCGTCTGTGAAGGGCTTCAGACGGGTGCCCAGCCCGGCTGCCAGGATCATTGCTTTCATGCTGTTCCGTTTGATTTGTATTCCTGTTCCATGTGACGGACCACTGTAGCGACCTGGTATTGCTCTTTCAGATAAATTGCAAGTTTCTGCGCACAGTATACCGACCGGTGTTGCCCGCCGGTACAGCCAAAGGAGACCATGAGATGTCCGAATCCGCGGTCAGAATAGGTTTGCACACTCTGTGCAACCAGTGCAAAAACGTGGTTCAGGAAAGCCTCCACCATAGGTTCCCGTTTCAGAAAATCGATCACGGGTTGGTCGATTCCCGTGAAATTACGGTACTCCCCGAACCTGCCGGGATTGGGCAAGGCACGGCAATCGAAAACGAACCCTCCGCCATGACCTGAAGTATCTTCCGGGAGAGCCCTTTTATAGGAAAAGCTATGGATGGAAACCGTTAAGAAGGATGGTCTTTTATTTTTTATATAATTTCCTGGTTCTGTAATCATTTTATCGATCACCTCCATCAATGAATGAAGACCAAATCCGATCTTTCGCTGCTCCCTCAGGTATCGCAGGTTGCGGAAAGCAAAGGGAATGCTCTGGAGAAAATGGGCCTTGTTTTCATAGTATCCCCTGAATCCATAGGCGCCTAAGGCCTGGAGGATGCGGATAAGTGCGAAACCATAATAATTTTTCAGAAACCGGTCCCTGTCAACGGGATAGATTTCCTCCAGTTTGGCAAGGTAATACCGGAGGAGTTCACCTCTCACCGGAAACGGGATATCTGCCTTTGCATCAGTGAGTAACGAGGCCAGGTCATATTGAAGGG
Organism: uncultured Bacteroidales bacterium; assembly: GCA_903928285.1. Classification (GTDB taxonomy): domain Bacteria; phylum Bacteroidota; class Bacteroidia; order Bacteroidales; family FEN-979; genus CAIVAT01. Next base: position 5,319 of record CAIYQH010000187.1, on the reverse strand, counting down.
CGCCCTTCCTGCCCCCCTGGTAGTCGATGAACCAGGGCTCCCCGTTGAATATCATAATGTTACGGGACTGGAAATCACGGTAAAGAAAGAATTCCGTGGGCTCTTCCGTCAACATATCACACAAGGCTGCAAAATCATCCTCAAGCGCCTGTTCGTCAAAGGGTACTTTTGCAAGTTTCAGGAAATAGTATTTGAAATAGTTCAGGTCCCACATCATTGATTGCCTGTCAAATGCGACCCGGGGATAACACCGGTTATAATCGATGTTTTTCCCGGCCCTTACCTGGAAAACCACAAGCCATTCTATCGCCTTTTTATAGAGTGCAACGATTTCGACCGGAAAATGATCGTCAATGGTACGTTTTGCGGTCAACAGCTGATACAGGGTTTGATCCCCAAGATCGGAAAGCAGGTAGATCCGCTGATCTGTATTTTCAGCAAACACTTCGGGAACCGGTAACCCATCGGTCCGGAATTGATGTGTAAAGGCAATAAAGGCCTGATTTTCTGATAGATTATCATTATGGACACCCACTACAGTCCCGCCATTGCCGGTAATTCTGTAATAGCTCCTGTAGGAACCGGAACCGGCCATCTTTTCCACCGCAGCTGCCGGATGGCCACTCCAGTCCTTATACAGACTGGCGAGACTTTTTGCTATATCATCCATTCCATTCTTCAGTTAGATAACTTTACACCTCAACAACCATCACCTGCGGTTCAAGGTAAACGAGTGTCCGGCTGATTTGCCTGTATCCCATCTCCTCCAGGTAACCGGCATAGCGGATCAGCTGATCCTTATGCTCTTCCCGTGGTTTTCCACTCTTATAATCAAGGATGGTTACCTTGTCACCATCAAAAACAACCCGGTCGGGACGATAAAATGAACCCTCCGGTAACAGTATTTCGGCTTCGGTTTTCACCCTCACCTCGACGCAGAACATGCGTGAGAGCCTCGGATCGCCGATCACAGACCTCAGAATCTTTTCCGCATTTTCACAATCTTCATTCCCAATAAGGCCAGTCGTCGTTGCCCTGACCAAAGCTTTCGCAACATCCTTTTCTGTAATGACCCAGGAAAGCAAGGTATGGATTCGGTTTCCCCATAGCGGTTTACCTATGCCCACCTCGGTGCCCCATAACTGCGGAGCCCGCATCTTAATGTGTATTTTTTCACGCCAGTCACTGTTTATCAAATTATTGAAAAGTACTACATTAATCTTTTCTTTATGTGATTTTACCACATGATCCGTTGGAGTGCCAAAGTCGTAAACTGTTTTATTCTCTTCCCAAATTCCTTCACTTTTTACAAAAAAGTCAAAAAACAGCGGCCATGAATCGGGCATATCCCTGGAGGCTGCGGGCGCTTTGGTCAGGATGTAGAGCCGATCTTCGGGCCTGGTCATCGCAACGTACAGCAGATTAAGGATGTCAAGCATCGATTTTTGCTGTTCATCGGTATACAATTCCTTGTAAACCGTAGATTCCATCTCTTTGTCACTTCGCAGGATGGCTGTTTCCAGCCCCGAAGCAACCAACGGATCAAGATTAACCCAAAGATGGGTTTTGGTATTTTTCCGTCCTTCGAGAGCATAAGGCAAAACAACTACCGGGAATTGCAATCCTTTGGCCTTGTGTATTGTTGTCACCCTTACCGCATCAATACCTTCAGGTACGATGATCGAGATCTTGTTTTTATTTTTCTCCCACCAGGAAAGGAATTCCAGGGAGCCTGTAGAGGTCTTGACAGAAAATTTCAGGACGGCATCCAGGAAAAACTGCACATAGGCATCACTTTCCCTGTTGAGTCCAAATTTCCGGATGAGGGCTTCGCACAGGTCAAAGACGGGGAGCAGGGCAAACTCATCGTTCAGGGACTTAATCCCCGGTGATCCCGGGTACGAATTATCCAGTAACCGCCTGATCTCCTCTGTTACGACGTCATTCCGCGGTTCGAAGAGATACCTCAGGCAGGCAATGATAAACCTGACCTTTGGAGAGTTTGAAACCAGCAACGATTCAGCTGAGAGTACATCAATGCCATTTTCAAGGAGGAAACGGGCGATCCTGCTGGCATTTCTGTTGCTCCTGCAAAGAATGGCGATATCGTTGAGGCTGAATCTACTGCGTTGTACCTCGACGATGATTTTCAGGATATTCACAAATGTAAACTCATCATATTCGGCCGGATTCACTCCTCTGTCAAGAAAGGCGAGCCGGATATAGCCACCCGAATCCTCTGCATTAAAAACCTGTGTTAATCCGGAATAGATATCCTCCTTGCCGTTTGTAAGGACCTGGCCAGCTATCCTGGAGAAGAAGCGGTTGTTAAAGTCGACTATTTCGGCTTTCGAACGAAAGTTACTGTCAAGGTTGACAGGGCTAAACGAGCGGGTGAGCGCCTGTTCCCGTTGCTGTAACACCATATTGCCTGAACTTCCTGGGATGGCCGGCAAGACAGTGAATTGCTCCACATCGCCGCCACGCCACCGGTAGATGGCCTGTTTCCCGTCGCCCACCACCATGTTGAAATAACCTCCGGCCAAAGCATTCTCTATCAGCGGAATATAATTCATCCATTGTAACGCCGACGTATCCTGGAATTCGTCTATAAACAGGTGATGATACTTTTCTCCCAGTCGTTCATAGATAAAGGGTACCGGCTCATTCATGACCACACCGGCGATTCTTGCGTTGAACTCTGAAATGTGAACCAGGTTATTCTGCTGTTTGAACTGATTGAGTACCTTTTCTATTTCATTCAGAACGGCTAACGGGTAGATGGTTTTGGCAAGCAGTTTCTGCAGCATGTAGGCAGGTTTACCCTGTTCAAATTCTGTCCTGAGCTTCCCATAAACTTCGAGTAAACCAGGTTTGATGGCTTCAATATCACTCTTTAACACCGGAACTGCCCTGGCCGAAAACCATTTATCTTCCTCAATTGTGGCAATTACATAGGAGTTGGGTTCCAGTTTATCCATTTTACCTGCCGCCAGGTTCATAAAGTACTTCCAGATTCCCTTTTCTCCCTGGTAAAAGGCAGAGGAGGGAATATCCCTGTTCTTTATAATCCCCGATGCCTGCCGGCCCAAATCCCTGATATCCTTTTCAAACCTGCGGAGGCTGAGATAGAGATTTTCCGATATCCTTTTAAAATCAGAAAGCGATAACTGCTTGATTTTAAGAATCTGACTCTGCCCCTCTTCATCCATCAAGATATGTGCAAAACTGGCCAGGATGGTATCGATGTTCCATCCACGGTCCTCCTCCATGCGCGATTCCAGGAAGTTAACGAGAAGCCCTGTCAGGCCGGCATCATCGCCTACACGGTCGAGTAAAAGGTCAACAGCGGTAGCGAGCAACTCATCCCCGTCAAGTTCGACATTGAAGTTAACCGGTAATCCAAAGTCATGGGCAAAGGTCCTGATGAGTTTATGTGAGAAACTGTCGATGGTGCCTATCGCAAAATCTGCATAATTATGAAGGATCATCTCCAGCGAACGGGCCGCCGAATGCTCTATTTCAGCGCAAGTCAAGCCGGTCTCAGCCAACAGGATGGGCAGCAGGGTACCGGTGACCATCTTATTATCAGACAGCTTCCCTTTCGCCAGTTCTTCCAGTCCGCCGAGGATACGCTCCTTCATCTCGTTTGCCGCCTTGTTGGTAAAGGTAATGGCCAGGATGTGCCTGAATTCGCCGGGTTCGGTCAGGATCAGTTTCAGATACTCCTTAACGAGTGTAAAGGTCTTTCCTGATCCTGCTGACGAGCGGTAAACGGCGAACGACATGGCGGGAGGATTTAGTGAATGACCTGGACTTTGCCCGAAAAAACACTGTTTTCATCTGTCACCCGTATGAAATAGAGACCATCGGGCAAGTCTGACAGGTTTTCGGACAACCGGCTGTTTTGAGGGTTTTCGTGGCATTCCCTGATCTTTGCCCCCCGGGAGGTAAACACCTGCATAAGTACCGGGGCGCCTTTTACAGGCAAGGTGATACGGATGGGGCCAGGTGTGGGGTTAGGATAACACACCAGCGGTATTGCTTCATGCCCGGCTATTCCCGGCGGGTACCTGATGGAAACGATTACCTGGGCTGATGCAAAGTTCTGCAGGGCATCGATGACCACGATGGAATAGGTCTTAATGGCCTGTACCGTGACCGTCAGCGTCTTGCCTGTATCAAGGGTGTTCCAGAGTATCTGGTATGGAGGCGTGCCTCCTGTGACCGTTGCATGAAGGGTTATTGAAGATCCCATAAACACGGCAGTATCATGACCCAGGGTTGCGGAGAGCGGTTTCGCCGACATCCTGTAAAAATCGCGGTAACTGGTGGTGACCAGCGTCCCCTCTTCATTTACCTGGAGCAGCGGGACACTCTTCCCCTTGCCGAGCCAGATATACTGGATAATGTTCCTGTTGAAGGGAAAGCCTGTCGACAGGGAGTCGATATAGACGCTGTCGTGCTCCAGCAGCGTGGATTTGACCCGCAAGGTCTGGAATGTACCGTAGGGTGTAGTCAGCAATCCCCAACCATCAACAATATTGGTGCGGTACCGGTGGGTGCTGAAATAGGCCAGGTTGGGTACATTGATTGAAAAGGCTGCTGTTGACGACCAGGTATTCCCCGGAGCCATCGGAAATTCGTAATGAATGTCAGGGTTATCATATTTGGCTGGAAGTGGCAGATTTTGAACGGTATAGGCTGATCCCATTTCGCTATAGGAAGCCGAACTGTTTTTAAAGAAGGTGTAACCCTGTGTTACAGGTAATCCCGGGATCGGACTTCCCGTGAGGGGAGTTGCAAGGTTTGCCCCTGCAAAAAACAGCTGATAGGCCCACGGCGTTGAAGCCACGCTGGCAAAGGTGTCGATGCGCTGGCTGAGCGCCTGCAGGGAAGAGAAGTTCCAAATAGTATCCATCCCGGTTTTTGAATATCCGGCCGGGGCCACATTCGTCTGGCTTTCACGAAGCGTATCGCCCACATGGGGCATGTCGGTCGTGTTGATCACTATCTGCGAAAAAAGCGGGGAACCCATCACGACAATTGAAATCACCAAAGTAAACAGCTTTTTCATACATTAACTTTTACATTATATGAACTTGACAACTATTTGACATTCTTTTTCCTGGAAAAATTAAAAAGCTCTCCAAAGGTGGAAAAATCGCGTTGGTATTTGATACCTACTCCCTGCGTATAGGGGGCACTGTAGTTAAGCAGGTTGAGGGTATTGGTGCGGTTAAAGGCCCGAACGCGCCATCTCCTGTTGCGGGTGAGCACATATTCGATGTTGATATCCCCGACGATGGTATTTGACTG
>CAIYQH010000186.1 GCA_903928285.1 uncultured Bacteroidales bacterium | reverse complement strand
TTACCCTTTCCCCAAAAGGCCATGGAATAGAGAATCGTAGCCAGAATGGAGGTTCCGAAGCCAAGCCAGATAAAAAACTTACCCATCTCACCGGCAAAGAGATGTTCGCCAATATATTGAATAGTCATGTGTGTTTTCTTAAGGAGTCGCAAAAATACGCATTTCAATCATATGCAGAAAGCCTCATTTCTGATTTTAGGAATTTCATTACTACAAATTCCGCTATTTACGATGATTCCCAATCCTTTCCGAGTGCAGTAAATAATAATCGGCGGGTAGTCTGGTGTCATTTTATTCTTTGCCTTATCTTAGCATAAAAATACGAAATGATTAAGATAGGCCTTATCGGTGGCTCCGGACTGGAGAAACTGAATATTTTCGGGAACACGAAGGAGATTGCCGTGACCACACCCTACGGTGCTCCGAGCTCAACTTTTTTTACAGGGACCATCGGCAATTGCGAACTATACATCCTCTCGCGTCATGGGCGCGATCATGCCATCCCTCCTACCCAGGTAAACAACAGGGCTAACATCTCCGCGCTTCAGAAATTAGGCTGCCGCTATATTTTTGCAACTACGGCCTGCGGAAGCCTGCGGGAGGAGATCCGCCGGGGTGACATGGTTATTGCCGACCAGTTTATTGATTTCACCCGTCACCGGATCAATACCTTTTATGACAAATTCGAGCCTGGGCAGATGGCCCACACCGCCATGGCGGATCCCTTTTCGGAGCCATTGCGTCAGGTACTTATCCGTGGATGCAGGGAGAAGGGGATCTCGTTTCATCCAACAGGAACTATTGTCACCATTGAAGGCCCCCGCTTTTCCACCCGGGCCGAATCAAAGATGTTCAGGCTGCTGGGAGCCGACGTGATCAACATGAGCATCGCCCCCGAAGCCAGCCTGGCTATGGAAGCTGGGATTCCATATGCCACCATTGCCCTCTCAACCGATTACGACTCGTGGAAACATGATGAGGAACCTGTTACCTGGGAGGATGTTCTGCGCGTTTTCAACGAAAATGTGATCCATGTAACAGGGCTGCTGGTACACATCCTGCAGAACTTCAGGGAGGAATAACAAACACGGATTATCCTGAAAAAGAATCCGGGCCGCAGGAAAATCAAAATGATTTTCCTGCGGCCCGGAAAGCCTGCTCCTTGTTAAACTGGTTTAACGGGCATATTTAAAATCCCTGCCTAAGTATTTGGCGGTATCACCCAGTTGTTCTTCGATGCGAAGCAGCTGGTTGTATTTTGCAATGCGGTCGGTGCGGCATGCCGAACCGGTTTTAATCAACCCTGTATTCAGCGCTACGGCCAGGTCGGCGATGGTCACATCTTCGGTTTCACCCGAGCGATGGCTCATAACGGCTGTATAACTGTGGCGGTAAGCCATATTTACGGCATTGATGGTCTCGCTCAGCGTACCGATCTGGTTTACCTTGATCAGGATAGAGTTGGCAACGCCTTTTTTAAAGCCCTGGGCGAGCCGCTCAACATTGGTTACAAAGAGATCGTCGCCGACCAGCTGGATTTTACTTCCAAGCTCTTTGGTCATCAGTTTCCAGCCATCCCAGTCATCTTCCGCCATGCCATCTTCGATGGAGATGATCGGGTAACGTTTAGCCCAATCCTTCCAGAAAGCGACCATGTCGGCAGGTGAAAGTTTATCTCCTGTTGATTTCTTCAGGTGATAAACATTTTCTTCAGGAATAAAATATTCCGATGATGCAGGATCAAGGGCAATGCAGATATCCTTGCCGGGTTCGTAACCTGAAATTTCAACGGCCTTCATGATGACCGTCAGGGCCTCTTCATTCGACTTGAGGTTTGGTGCAAAACCACCTTCATCTCCAACATTGGTAGAGTATTTGCCTTTTTTAAGCACCGATTTCAGGTTGTGGAACACCTCGGCGCCCATTCTGAGTCCTTCACTGAACGACGATGCTCCAACCGGCATGATCATAAATTCCTGGAAATCGATGGAATTATCGGCGTGAGAACCCCCGTTCAGGATATTCATCATGGGAATTGGCAGCGTCTGGGCTGCCACACCGCCGATATAGCGAAATAATTCCTGTCCGGTAACCTGGGCTGCAGCATGGGCTGCGGCAAGAGAAACTCCAAGAATTGCGTTGGCGCCAAGTTTAGCCTTGTTGGGAGTGCCATCGAGGGCAATCAGTTTGTTGTCGATCTCAATCTGGTCGGTGACATACATTCCCTGGATCTCCTCTGCGATGACCGTATTTACATTCTGCACTGCCTGCAACACACCTTTTCCCAGGTATACTTTCTTGTCGCCGTCGCGCAGTTCAACAGCCTCATGAACGCCTGTTGATGCCCCTGAAGGAACAGCAGCGCGACCGATGATGCCGTTATCGGTAATAACATCCACTTCAATGGTTGGATTTCCTCTTGAATCCAGGATCTGCCTGGCATGGATAGATAAAATAGTACTCATGGCTATATTGTTTAGTGGGTTAAGTTATAAAAGAAAAAAGGACAACATATAACTATGTTATCCTTTTCCTGCATTCTGTCTTACA
>CAIYQH010000185.1 GCA_903928285.1 uncultured Bacteroidales bacterium | reverse complement strand
GCCGCGCTACATGGCCGATGTTCCTCTTCGACCAGGTGCTTGCCGGTCGGCGGGGGGTAAACTTCTGGAGGTAGGAGTTTACATCAAAGGTCTTCAACTGCCCGTCGATCCATCCGTAGCACAGGGCGACATCAAGGGCTTCCTTGTAGGTAACGGTAGCCAGACCTGAACCCTTTTTATGGAATTTCAGCCAGATACCGGCCGAAGCGGCATGATGCTCTTCAAGCCAGGCAGCCCATTCGTCGCCTGATGCAAAGGAAATTACAGGTTGTTCTCTTTTATCTGCGGATGCCATTTCTTTCGTTCAGGTTCAGATCTTCAGATTTGTGTTAAGATCATTCTGCCACCAGTTCAATGTTGTCGATCCAGGCTCCCCGGGTTGTCCCGACCAGGAATTTTAGCTTGATACCGGCCGCGGTGGTGGCAGTAAAGGCATAGATGACCGCGGTCAGGGCGGGATGGTCGCCGAAACTCGCTGAAACGAGGTTGTTGCCATCCTGGGTGACATAGATAAGGAAATCCCCGGCACAGAGCGGAGGATCGCCCGAAAGATGGTAATTCACCTTGCCGGTAATTTTCAACGCATAGCTTTTCCCCTGTTGAACCGGAATCGGGTTGGCAGTTTCGTATTGAAAGCAGGATGTGATATTTTGAAACTTCACCGCGCCGTTGTCGATTACCGCTTCTCCACCTGCATTGGCTGTCCAGCCATTCAGATCGGCCGGGCTGTCAAATTTGCAGCTGAAGAGGGCCGGCGGGGTGGTGGTGTCTGTGGAGGATTTTTTCTTACATCCGCCGAGCATAAAAACAACTCCGGACAGCAACAAAAGGGAGATAAGGGTTCTCATGACATGTTTTTTTGTTTTCCGGCTGGCAGCCCGGAGGGTCCGGGCATAAAGGTATTAATTTTTTATTTTCACTGCACAGGTCCGGTTGATAATCCGAACCCGGTACATCGGTCTGGGGTAATCATACATACCGGAATGTTTCACATTTCGCATTTCCTATTACGCATTTCACATTTCCTATTTCAAACCAGAATGTATTGTAGGAGAAAAATCCTGCTTTTCAACCTTTGCGAATTATTGCGGCAAAAAAAAACCGCCCCGTATCGGGAGCGGTCTCGCATTTGCGATTTTTATTGTCCATTAATCGTTACGATTTTGGATCGGCCTTGGCCTGAAAACATGTTCCGGTATAGGCGAAACACATCAAGAATGAACTATGATTTTTTGTCTCTTTTTGTTTGTAGTAAGATTTAATTGGTTAGTACAAATATAACTGAAAACGAGCGATTGTCAAGGATTTTAACTTTTCTTAACACAATATCATTCCCCCTGGTAAGCAGGGTAGTCGGTATACCCCTGTGATCCAGGAGTATAAAAAGTATTATAATCCAATTCGGTATTGATGGGCCAGCCGTTCAGCATCCGTTCGGTCAGATCGGGGTTGTTGATAAAGGGGCGGCCAAAGGCGATCAGGTCGGCTAATCCGCTCTGAAGGTCGCGTTCGGCGGTCTCTTTCGAATAACCGCCAGCCAGGATCAGGGTATTCTGCAGTTTCTCGCGGATCTGCTGTTTGATGGCAGCAGGTACCTCGGGAGCGCCCATGGCGCTGTGATCGACCAGGTGGATATAGAGGATTCCCAGTTCGTCGAGCCGGGAGGCCAGGTAGCCATAGGTTTCGGCGATTTCGGGGTAGGGCAGCATGCCTCCGTTGGTGCCATAGGGTGAAAGACGGATAGCGGTTTTGTCCATGCCGATGGCTTTACCTACCGACTCGACCACCTCCAGCACGAAGCGGCAGCGGTTTTCAATGCTTCCGCCATATTCATCGGTGCGCTGGTTGCTGTGCGGGGAGAGGAACTGCTCAAGCAGGTACCCGTTGGCGCCATGCAACTCCACGCCATCGAACCCTGCCGTGATGGCATGGATGGCAGCCTTCATAAATTCTTTCCGGGTCTGGACGATATCGGTGGCTGCCATCGCACGCGGAACGGGCATATCGACCATGCCGTCGCTGTCGGTGTACATCTGTCCTGGAGCGGCAAGGGCCGACGGGGCAATAATTTCGGCTCCTGCCGGCAGGTTGAGCGGGTGGGCCACCCTGCCTGTATGCATAAACTGGACAAAGATCCGGCCACCTTTGCCATGAACGGCATCAGTGGTTTTCTTCCACCCGGCGACCTGGGCCTCGCTGAAAATTCCCGGGATCCTCGAATAGCCGAGTCCGTTGGGCGAGGGGGAGGTGCCTTCGGTGATGATAAGACCGGCGCCGGCGCGTTGCTCATAATAGGCTGCGATCAGGTCGTTCGGGACATTCCCGATGGCACGGCTTCGGGTCATGGGGGCCATCACCACCCGGTTCTTTAATTCGGTGGCGGCAAGTGAATAGGGACTGAATAGTTTTAACATTTTTATCTTTTATTTAAAACGATAATTTTTCTGATTAAGTACAATTATACGTGTTATGATGAAGGAACAGTTAATAAACGCTACCTCCCCTTCAGGGGGTGGAGAATAAAGAACAAGATTGCCAGGAACGATTCCGATGGATCAATATAATTTTCTGCAAAATTATTGTTTTTATTTAGAATTAATATAAATTTGTTGAATGAATAAAAATCTGCCGGAACAGTCTATCGTTTAATCAGAAACTATGAACAAAGTTGTAAAAGATGCCGCAGAGGCAATCAGGGGAATTGAAAGTAACATGACCCTTATGCTGGGTGGATTCGGTTTGTGCGGAATCCCCGAAAACTGCATTGCCGCGCTGGCCGGCGCCGACATTACCGGTCTGACCTGTATCTCAAACAATGCAGGGGTGGATGGTTTCGGTTTGGGGATGCTGCTTCGCCGTCGTCAGATCCGAAAGATGATCTCCTCCTATGTCGGGGAAAACAAGGAATTTGAGAGGCAGTTGCTCAGCGGCGAGCTGGAGGTTGAACTGATCCCCCAGGGTACGCTCGCCGAACGTATCAGGGCCGGCGGCGCCGGGATTCCCGCTTTTTTTGTCCCGGCAGGTTATGGTACCGAGGTGGCCGACGGCAAACCGGTACGTGAATTCGACGGCAAGATGTACCTCGAGGAAAAGTGGCTGAAGGCCGACTTTGCCATTGTAAAAGCCTGGAAAGGCGATACTTTCGGGAACCTGGTCTATAAACACACGGCCAATAATTTCAACCAGTCGATGGCCACGGCAGGGAAAATCACCATTGCCGAGGTTGAAGAGCTCGTCCTGGCAGGGACGCTTGATCCTGACCATATTCACACCCCCGGGGTTTTTGTACAGCGCATCTTCCAGGGGAGCAACTATGAAAAACGGATTGAGTTTACGACGACAAGGCAGGCGTAAAGGTCTTGATTCCCAGGGGCCCCATCGGTGACCCGCCCCAGGAATGGGATGGTGAAAGGTTACCCTGAAATTCCTTAAATAATTGTAATGAACCTTAAGAAATGAAATTTTAACATATGGCATTAGATAAAAACGGCATTGCCAGGCGGATTGCCAGGGAGTTGCAGGATGGCTATTATGTCAACCTGGGGATCGGGATACCGACCCTGGTGGCCAATTACATCCCCGAAGGGATGCAGATCGTGTTGCAGTCGGAAAACGGGCTGCTGGGTATCGGCCCCTTCCCGGGCATTGACGAGGTCGACCCTGACCTCATCAACGCCGGAAAACAGACCATCACCGCCTTGCCGGGCGCTGCTTTCTTTGACTCGGCAGCGAGTTTTGCCATGATCCGGGGCGGCCATATTGACCTTACCGTGCTGGGAGCCTTTGAGGTGTCGGAAACAGGCGATATCTCCTCCTGGAAGATCCCGGGAAAGCTGGTAAAGGGAATGGGCGGCGCCATGGACCTGGTTGCCTCTGCCAAAAATATTATCGTCGCCATGATGCACACCAACCCACAGGGCGAATCGAAACTGCTGAAGCGATGTACCCTCCCGCTCACCGGCGTCGGCGTGGTTAAACGGATCGTCTCCGACCTGGCAGTGCTCGATGTTACCCCGCTCGGATTTAAACTCCTTGAACGGGCCCCCGGCGTGTCGGTGCAGGAAATTATCAACGCCACGGAAGGGAAACTGATCGTCGAAGGCGACATCCCTGAAATAAACATCTGACGCCATGTCCCATTATTATACACTCGGCCAGATTCCCCGCAAACGGCATGTGGTATTCCGCAAGCCCGACGGGGGTCTCTATGCCGAACAGCTGGTGTCGACTGAGGGGTTCTCTGATGCCTACTCCCTGGTGTACCATTGCCATCCGCCCACGATGGTAACCTGCATTGAACCCTCCTATTCTGTTGCCCCGCTCATCGCCGATGCCAAGAATATGCAGAACAGGCTTTTCAGGGGATTCGACATTTTGCCGGCCGGCGATTACCTCGAAAGCAGGATCCCGGTGCTGGTCAACAACGACTGCACTATCAGCCTGGCTGCCCCGCAGCAATCGACGACAGGCTATTTCTTTAAGAACTCAGGGGCCGATGAGATGATCTTCATTCACAGGGGCGAGGGTATGCTGAAGACTATTTACGGCAATCTTCCCTTCACCTGCGGCGACCACCTGGTGATTCCCCGCGGAACGGTCTACCAGATGGTATTCGACACACCCGATAACCGCCTGTTCATCGTTGAAACCTTTGCCCCGCTGCGGTTTCCAAAGCGGTATGTGAACAAACACGGGCAGCTGCTCGAGCACGCCCCCTTCTGCGAACGCGACATCCGGAAACCCTCCATACTGGAGACCCACGACGAAAGGGGCGACTTCCTGATAAAGATCAAGCGCGACGACCAGATCTGGCCTTACCATTATGCCACGCACCCCTTCGACCTGATCGGCTGGGACGGGTTTCATTACCCCTACGCCTTTTCCATCCACGATTTTGAACCGATCACCGGTAGGTTGCATCAACCTCCCCCGGTGCATCAGACCTTCGAAACGCCTGCCCTGGTGATCTGCGCCTTTGTGCCGAGGCTCTATGACTATCATCCGGGCTCCATCCCGGCGCCCTACAACCACAGCAATGTCGACTCTGACGAGGTGCTGTACTATGTGGATGGCGACTTTATGAGCAGGAACAATATCAAACAGGGAAATATCACCCTGCACCCGACAGGCATTGTGCATGGCCCCCATCCCGGGGCTGTGGAACGGAGTATCGGCGCCAGGGAGACCAAAGAACTTGCCCTGATGGTGGATACCTTCAGACCGCTTAAGCTTACGCGGAATGCCTTTGAGATAGAGGATCAGGAGTACTATCTGTCGTGGAGGCAATAGGCAATGCAGGCAATGCAAACAATGCAAACAATGCAAACAATGCAGACAATGCAAACAATGCAGACAATGCAGACAATGCAAACAATGCAGACAATGCAGACAATGCAAACAATGCAGACAATGCAAACAATGCAGACAATG
>CAIYQH010000184.1 GCA_903928285.1 uncultured Bacteroidales bacterium | reverse complement strand
TCGCTGATCAGCAGCGTGGCCATGATCACCGCATTTTTCTCTTCTGCGCGGGAACGGAGGAACCCAATGGAGGGACCCTCCATCGTTTCTACACAGACTGCGGGATTTATCGAAAAGCCTGAATTGAACATCTCGGGAAGGAGAATCAGATCGGGCTCGCCGGTAATCCGGTTCAGCAGGTAATCAAAATGGTCCAGGTTCCTGTCACGCTCCTCCCAGAACAGGTTCGCCTGTATGACTGTAACTCTGAAATCCTGCATGGCAAGGGTTTAAAAACGGGTAAAATTAAAAATATCTGCGTTGCCGTTCTTAAATATTTTAATTTTGCCTGTGAAATCCAAATGATTAAGAAAATGCAAACCATTGATAATTTTAGCTTTAACGGCATGAAAGCGCTCATCAGGGTCGATTTTAATGTACCCCTCGACGGCCAGCAGCAAATTACGGATACCTCCCGCATTGACGCGACCATCCCCACCATTACCAAGATCCTCAACGACGGCGGGGCGGTGATCCTGATGTCGCACCTGGGTCGTCCAAAGGGTGGCCCGGAAGAGAAATATTCCCTGAAGCATGTCATACCCTACCTTTCAAAAAAACTGAACCGCCCGGTGAAATTCGCCGACGACTGTATCGGGCCATCGGCCACCGAGCTGGCCGCTTCACTGAAACCCGGCGAGGTGCTGCTGCTTGAAAATCTCAGGTTTTACAAGGAGGAGGAAAAGGGCGACCGGGGCTTTGCCCAAAAACTGGCTGCCCTGGGCGACCTCTATGTCAATGATGCCTTTGGGACAGCCCATCGCGCACATGCCTCCACGGCGATCATCGCCGAGTTCTTTCCCCAAAAAAAGATGTTCGGCTATGTAATGGCCAATGAGATCATCAACATCGACAAATGCCTGAAAGAGGCAAAACGTCCATTCACCGCTATCCTTGGTGGCGCCAAGGTTTCAACGAAAATCGAGATCATCAATCACCTGATGGACAAGGTCGACAACCTGATCATCGGCGGCGGGATGATGTTTACCTTTATCAAGGCGCTGGGCGGCGAAATCGGCGCCTCGATGGTGGAGGATGATTTCGTGGATATGGCTAAAAGCATCGTGGAGCGGGCTAAATCAATGGGCGTTAATCTCTACATCCCCCCCGATGCCATTCTGGCCGACACATTTTCAAACGATGCCAACATCCGTACCAGCAGCGCCTATGAGATCCAGGTTCCCTGGATGGGTCTCGACATCGGACCGGCCTCCTGCCAGAAATTCAACCTGGTGATCGAGCAGTCGGGTACGATACTCTGGAATGGCCCGATGGGTGTGTTCGAAATGAACAACTTCGAAGCCGGAACAAAATCGATTGCCCTTGCCCTGGCAAAAGCCACCGAAAACGGCACCTTCACCCTGGTAGGCGGCGGCGATTCCGTGGCGGCAATCAACAAATACGAGCTTGCTGGCAAGGTAAGCTATGTGTCAACCGGCGGCGGGGCCATGCTCGAATATATCGAAGGAAAACAACTTCCGGGGATCAAAGCAATCCTGGATTAACAGGGATCCTTCACATCCTGAAACTCTATTTTTAGATGGAATCTGAAGCCGGCCCGTTTAGCAGGTAGTTTTCAAATTCTGTGATCCTGTCATCCAGCTGAAAACATTTTTCAACCCTTTCCCTGCCATTTCTTCCAAACTGCCGACGGAGGGATTCATCCCTGATCAGCGACTCCACCTTATCGCAGAACATCTCCATGTCAGGAAAATCAACCAGCAGCCCCGTGTGGTTGTCTTCGATAATTTCGGGATTACTTGAAATATCAAATGCAATGGCAGGTTTACACGCTGCCATCGCCTCCACGATTACATAGCCGAACCCTTCCCACAGGGAGGTCAGGATGAAAATATCGATGGCATGCATGAAGGTTTCGACCTCCTCCACGAAACCCATCAGCACAACCTCCTTTTGCAGATCATATGCGCCGATCATCTTCTCAAGCTCCTGCTTCATCTCACCGGTACCGGCAATAAACAAGGTAAAGCTGATATTTTTCTGCTTCAGCCTCCGGGCCATTTCAACCAGATATTGCTGCCCTTTTTGCGAGGTCAGCCGCCCGGCATTGCCCAGCAGGATCCCGGGCCTGTTGCGGAACACGGCAGGGATCTCCGATCCGATCCTGCTGTCAAACAGCTCAAGGTCGATCCCGTGATAGATAACATTAACCTTACGTTCATCAACCGAAGTTTTCAGGTTTTGCAAAATTGTCCTCCTGGTCTCCTCCGAATTCGCGACAATATGGGTCAACACCCGGCTGAAGAGGATCCTGTTGATGAGGGAGTTTTTCACGGGTGCGGCGAGACCGCGCAGGTAAACGATATTCGCGACGCCTGACAATTTTGCGGCAAATCCCCCGAGTTTGAGGTCGGGGGAGCCGGAAAAGATTACCGTATCGATCTTTTCAGTTTTATAGAAACGATAGAGCCGTAGATATTTCAGCGGGTTTAAAAAGGAGAGGTTGCCGGCACGGATGTCAAAGATCGCAAGTCCCGCCTGTTCCGCCTTCAGGGCAAGCGGAGAACCCTTGCCTGTGGCCAGGCAAACGTTGTAGTCGCGCTCTTTGAATTTCAGGGCATATTCCAGATGCAGCTTTTCACCGCCCCCCCAGAAACTGACGGTATTAAAAAAACATACATTCCTCATTCGTGTCATTTAAGTTGCGGCAGCCCAGTTTTTCAGGAAATCTGATCTCCCTGCCGAAGGTCTTCATCATGGCCGGAAATACCGCGGCGACCCTGTCATAAAACCACGACTCCTTCCTGTCCCTGTCGGAAATCCATTTTCCGCCGGGATCCAGACTCTGGTTCAGGAAAAGCAGAACACTCACCAGGATAACTCCTTTGGCAAGTCCGAGCAAAGCCCCTCCCAGGTGGTTGAAAAAGCCCATGCCGACCATATCCGCCAGCTTCTCTGCCAGTTTGGCTACGATCATCACGATGATGACCACCAGGATAAAGGTGATGGAAAAGGAGAGGATGGGCAGCCATTTCCGGGATGGGTGCAGGTGTTCCATCAGGGTGGCATCCAGGTAATTCGAGAAATGGACCGCGGCATAAATCCCCAGGATCAGGGCCACGATGGTAGCCAGTCCGACAATAATGCCTTTGCGGTAGCCCAGGATCAGGAAGAGCGCCAGGATGGCCAGGATAACATAATCGATATAATTCAATGACATCTTATGAACGTTTTAACCTTGAGGTCAGCTCCGTGCCAAAGACAAATTCGTTGAGTTCGGCATTGTCGGTATGCAGGATGGTCTCCTTGTTTCCCTTCCACCAGAGTCTTCCCTCATAAATGTAGGCCACGCTGTCGCCGATACTGAGCACCGAATTCATGTCGTGGGTATTGACAATGGTGGTGATCTCATATTCTTCGGTGATCTCCTGGATGAGATGATCGATCACGCCGGAGGTGTGCGGATCGAGCCCCGAATTGGGTTCATCACAGAAAAGATAGTGCGGCTTCATGGCGATGGCACGGGCGATGGCAACGCGCTTACGCATACCCCCGCTCAATTCGGAGGGCATCAGGTGGTTCACCTTTTCGAGATTGACCCTGTTCAGCACAAAGTTTACCCTTTCAAGTTTTTCCCTTCCCGATTGCGAAGTGAACATGTTCAGCGGGAACATCACATTTTCCTCAACATTCATCGAGTCGAAAAGAGCCCCTCCCTGAAAGAGCATACCAATCTCCTGCCTCAGTGTTTTGCGCTGTTCGAAGTTCATCGTGGTGAAATTACGGTCATCATAAGTAACCATCCCGTTGTCGACTTCAAACAGCCCGACCAGGCACTTCATCAGGACTGTCTTTCCCGAGCCGCTTTGCCCGATGATAAGGTTTGTTTTACCTTTTTCGAAAATGCAGGAGACATCTTTCAGAACATGATGTTCCCCGAAAGTCTTGTTGATATTGCGGGCTTCGATCATGTGAGCAGGAGTTGCGTTAATACCAGGTTAAACAGGATGATGATGACACTGCTGAAAACAACAGCCTTGGTGCTGGCCTGACCAACCTCCAACGCTCCACCGTTTGTGATATAGCCATAAAAACCCGAAACAGAGGAGATGATATAGGCAAAAAACACAGTCTTTGTGATGGCATAGAAAATCGTGTATCCCTGGAAATCGACCCGGATGCCCTGGACAAAATCGTTGGTTGAGACCAGGCTGGTGGCGACCATGGCAAGCCAGCCTCCCAGGATACCCATCCACATGCTGAAAACGATCAATACAGGGTTGATCAGGATCAGGGCGGTGATCTTTGGAAAGATCAGGTAGTTTGCCGAATTCACCCCCATGATCTCCAGGGCATCGATCTGTTCGGTCACCCTCATGGTGCCGATTTCAGAGGCAATGCGCGATCCCACCTTTCCGGCCAGGATCAGGCTGATAACGGTAGGCGAAAATTCGAGAATGACGCTCTGTCTGACCGTAAAGCCTACCATCGACAGGGGAATCAGCGGGCTGGTAATGTTGAAGGCAGTCTGGATGGCAACCACCGCCCCCATAAAGGCCGAGATGAAGGCGACGATCCCCAGCGACTCCAGGCCCAGGCTGTTGATCTCCGTCAACAGCTGCTGCCAGTAGATCCTCCGCTTCTGCGGCCTGCTGAATACCTTTTGCATCAGGAGCACATACATCCCGATCGTGGTGAATATCTTCGGCATAAAATGTTTTTGTAAAAATACCAAATTTCGGGGAATCTGCGTTTATGATCAGTAAAAAGTGAAATGGGATGCCTGACAGGGGAAATGGGGAGGGAGATGGAGATGGTTGAAGATTTTTCAGTACCTTTACGATTAAATTCTGGCAGATGAAGAAAATCAGGTTCCGGTTCATGATGGGTATGTTTGCGCTGATGCTTCTGGCACTGGCCGGTTCATGCACTTCCCAGCGGTTCACCACCCACCAGGCATCGCATCCGAAGCGATGCAACTGTCCCAGCTTTAAATAAGGATCTCCGTGCAACTTTCACTTTTCCAGCCAGTACCACCCGTTGTAAGGACACCTCCTTCCATTGCGGGAGAAAAGATCAGGTCGGTGTTGGGCCCCTATCTTCCTGAATCTGCACTGGAATATGTCGTCATACTGATCCAGCAGAGACCAATAAATCTCACCGTAGTGCGCCACCGAACCTCAAAATCGGGTGATTTCAGGCCGCCGCAAAAGGGAAGCCCAGGAAGAATCACCGTTAACGGGAATCTGAACTCCTTTGCCTTTCTGATCACGCTGGTTCACGAGCTGGCGCATCACCATGCCTGGCTCGACCACGAAGCGACGTTGAAAAAATTCACCCTACGGCGGAAAACCCGTCCGCTGCCCCATGGCAGGGAGTGGAAAAACAAATTCGGCCAGCTGATGAAACCCTGCCTTAACGCTGATGTTTTCCCCCCCGACATCCTGCCGGTTGTCAGCCGCTACATGGAAAACCCCAAAGCCTCCTCTTCGGCCGATCACCTGCTGTCAAAAGCGCTGAAACAATACGATCCTCCCGACCTGACCACCCGTCTGGAGGAGCTTCCGTTCGATGCAGTCTTCACCCTTCACGGAAAACGGTTCTTCCGGAAAAAGGAGAAGATCAGAACCCGGTATCGCTGTCTCTGCCTGCAGACAAACCGTATCTACCTGGTGAGCCCGGGGGCGCCGGTAATCAGGGTAAGTGAATAACAATTCCATCATAAGCGCGATTAACCCCTGTAAGTATCCCATTGCATTATATTTTTTGCCATTTGCTTTTTGCATATAGTTCCGTATGTTTGTATAAATTTAAACCCCCAGCGACATGGCGAAATCGAAACACAATTTCTGCGTGATCATGGCAGGTGGCATTGGCGCCCGGTTCTGGCCCATGAGCCGGACTACCCATCCCAAGCAATTTATCGATATTCTCGGAACCGGGGAGACCCTGATCCAGCAAACCTATAAACGGTTAAAGCGGATCTGTCCGAAGGAGAACATCTACATTGTCACCAATGAAATCTACCAGTCGCTGGTTATGAAGCAGATCCCGGAGATGGCCAGCACACAGATCCTGCTGGAACCCTCGCGCCGCAACACGGCTCCCTGTATAGCCTATGCCAACTACTGCATCCTGGCAAGGGATCCGGAAGCCAGGATCGTGGTTGCCCCCTCCGATCATATCATCCTGAAAGAGGATATTTTCATCGAAAACCTCGAAGCTGCGCTCGCCGCCGCCGGCGAGAATGACTGGCTGCTGACCCTTGGCATCCGCCCCAGCCGCCCCGATACCGGCTACGGTTATATTCAGTATGTGGATGGGAAAAAGGATGTCTATCCTAAAGAAAAACATATCAAAAAAGTAAAGACCTTCACCGAAAAACCCAATCTTGAACTCGCCGAAACATTCCTGAAATGCGGCGACTTCCTGTGGAATGCCGGGATCTTTATCTGGTCGCTCAAAACGATAATGAAAGCTTTTGCAAAACACCTGCCCGAAGTGGACGTGCTTTTTAAAAAGGGAATCGGGAAATATGGCACCAAGGAGGAAAGGGCATTCATTGCCGCTACTTATACTGTTTGCAAGAGCATTTCGGTTGACTACGGACTGATGGAGCAGGCCGAGAATGTCTATGTACTTGCGGCCGACTTTGGCTGGTCGGACCTTGGCACCTGGGGCTCTCTTTACGAAAACCGCCCGAAAGACGACCTCGGCAATACGGTGGTGGGCAGGAATGTCATGCTCTACGAATCCTCAAACTGTATTGTCAACATGCCCAAAGACAAGCTGGTGGTGCTCGAAGGACTCAACGACTACATCGTCGTGGAGTCGGATAATGTTCTGTTGGTTTGCCGCAAAACGGATGAACAGCAGATACGGCAGTTTGTCAACGACGTAATGCTCGAAAAGGGGGAAAAGTACGTTTAAGACCTTCCGCTTCTTTTACCGGAAACCCTGAAAACCTTTCCGTCCCTTCTTTATGAAATGGCACCTTCTCTGTGTCTTCGTGCTTTAAAGTCACAAAAACACAGAGAAGGCACAATGAAAGGTCAGCCGCCATTACAACCGGAGTACTATTTCAGATGTTCTCCCAGGAATTTCTCCATGGCCCTGTAAAAATCGAACCTGTTTTCCTCGTTATGAAAACCATGTCCTTCATTGTCTTTGACCATATACTGAACGGCAATGTTGCGTTTTTTCAGCGCCTCCACGATCTGATTCGATTCGTTGATATTCACGCGGGGATCGTTTTTCCCCTGGGCAACAAACAGCGGCGTTTTAATCTTACCGGCATTCAGTGCAGGGGAGGTGGCCACGAACTGCAGGCTGTCGCCTTTGGGATTTCCGACCATTTCATAAAACATGTCGAGCATGGGTTTCCAATAGGGTGGAACGGTCTTCATGAAGGTGAAGAGGTTCGAAACGCCCACATAGTCAACCCCGGCCGCATAGAGATCGGGTTCCCTTACCAGGGCCTGCAGGGTGGCATAGCCGCCATAGCTTCCGCCATATACGGCAACCCGTTTCGGATCGGCAATCCCCTTTGAAATCAGCCAGTTGGTACCATCGGTCACATCGTCCTGCATGCTCTTTCCCCATTGTTTAAAGGATCTCTCCCAGAATTTCCTGCCATACCCGGTTGATCCCCTGAAATTCATCTGGAGAACGGCATAACCGCGGTTTGCCAGGAACTGGACCTCCGGGTTGAACCACCAGCTGTCCCTGGCCCAGGGACCGCCATGGGGATTGATGACGACCGGCAGATTTTTAGCGGTTTCCATGGTATATCCTGCCGGAAGGGTCAGGTATCCCTGGATCTTCATGCTGTCGCGGGCAGCATATTCAACGGGAATCATTTCGGCCAGCTCCTCTTCCTTCAGCCACGGGCTGATATCGGCAATCTTCTGCAGGTTGTCCGTGGCGCGGTCATACACGTAATATCCTCCCATTGATCGGTCGCTGTAAGCACGGATCATGAATTTGTCCTCCGCCCTGGTCATCGAGGTGATGCTGAAGATGAAATTACCCAGCTTCTTCTGGATCTTCTCAAAAAACTGTTTTCCCTTCTCATCAAAATAATACCGTTCCGCCTTCCAGGATTCAAAATCGGCACAAACCAGCTTCTTTTCCGCATGCGACCAGGTAACATCAGTCACATCAAAGTCCTTGTTTTCATAGAGCGTTTTAATCTCCTTCCCGTTGGCGATATCGAAAATCACCACCGCATTTTTATCCCTGCCGAGATTCGAAGTGGCAAAGATGTTCTTGTTGTCAAAGGTGAAGAGCAAAGGAGATAGGTTTTCTTTAAAACTGGTGGTCAGCACCGGCTTAAAGGGATCGCTCTCCTTTTCCCGGTATAACAGCTGGTTGTTCACCCCGTCGACGATCGCGGTGGCAGCCCTGAGCTTTCCTTCATGGTCGAGGATCCATCCCTGGATATTGCCGGGATTTTCGGCCAGCTGGGTCATTTTCCCCGTTACAATATTAAGCCTGTAGGGATCGAAGATCTCCGCCTTACGCTTGTTCATCCCGATGATCAATTCATCCGGAAAATCGTAAAGGTCATCAATAATTTCGGTCCTTACCTTCGGGAAATCGGTGAAGCACTGCAGGTTCGACCCGTCGATACTCACGCCGTAAAGTTTGAAGTTCTCGTCGCCACCGGTATCTTTCAGGTAAACGATCCGGGTCGGGTTCTTCCAGAAATAGCCGGAGATGTCCCTGTCCTTCTCCGAGGTGAGCCGGGTGGCCTTATCCGTTCCGATCTCCTGGACGAAAATATTCATGCGCTTTTCATAGGGCGCCATGTATGAAAAATATTTCCCGTCGGGGGAAATCTGGTAGCGTGCCTTTTCAGGGTTCTTAAAGAAATCCTCAAGCGGGATCTGCCTGGCCTGAACAGGCTTGGCAGGTTTACAACCTCCCAGCATCAGGGAGGCGCTGATCAATCCTCCGAGGAGGAAATAAAGGAATGTTCGGTTTTTCATAGGGTTATTTTTGTTCCAATATTAGCTATAATTCTGTAAATCCGGTTGAAAATTCGATGAGACCTTCTTGTTTTTCTGTAAATCCGCCGGGAAACAGGATAAAAGATGGCCACGGGTGGTGCAGGAAGCTGATTATTATGTAAGTTTGACTGCCTGATGAAAATATAATCAAGGGTTCGCCGTTATTGGACAAGAGGTTACACGATACCGGTAACCATCTGACTAACATGAATTAATCAACTGTGGATATATACCTTCGGAAAAAACGCTGGAAACTCTTTTTATTTGCCTTCGCCGTGCTCATCGTGGCGGCATCGCTCTGGTACACCAGCATCCTGGTTGCCGAGATCCGGAAAGATGAGCGGAAAAACATGGAGGTATGTGCCGAGGCGATCCATCAGAAAGCCGACCTGGTGAACTTTACCAACAACCTCTTCGAGCAGATTAAAAATGAAGAACGGAAAAGAGTTTCCATCGTAGCCGAAGCGCAGCGCCGTATCATCAAAGCCACTTCAAACGAAGACCTGAACTTTTTCCTGAGCATCATCGGCGAAAACAATACGATTCCCGTCATCATTACCGACGAATCGGGAAAGATCATGAATGCCAGGAATATCCGCATTGATTCGGTTACTTACCTTGAAGGAAAACTGAAAAAGGAGTTTTCCATCTACCCACCCATTGTCGTCAAATATCTTGACACACAGATTTATGTCTATTACAGCGATTCCAACATCTTCTCGCAGCTCAAGAAGGTTCTCGACGACCTGATCCGCTCCTTCTTTTCCGAGGTGGTGTTGAATTCTGCGTCGGTACCGGTCATCATCACCGACAGTACCGGGAAAAACGTGTACCAGAGCGGGAATATCCCGGCAAACAAGCTCCAGGACAAGGCCTGGGTCGAACAAACCCTGAATTCAATGGCATCCCAGAATAAACCGATCAGGGTTGACCTGGCCGATACCGGGGTTCATTATATCTTCTACCAGGATTCCTACCTGCTCACCCAGCTGAAATTTTACCCTGTCGCGCAATTTGCCGTGATAGCAGTTTTCCTGCTCATCGCCTACCTGCTGTTCAGCTATGCACGTAAATCGGAACAAAACCAGGTTTGGGTAGGCATGGCCAAGGAGACGGCCCACCAACTCGGAACGCCGCTTTCCTCCATGGTGGCATGGATGGAACTGCTCAAACTCAAGGGACTCGATGAGGAGACCATCAGTGAAATTGAAAAGGATGTCCAGCGGCTCGAGACCATTACCGACCGCTTTTCCAAAATCGGCTCGGCCGCCCGGCTTGATAAAACCAATGTTGTGGCAATGGTTTATGATACGGTCAATTATATCCGTTCCCGGATCTCGGCAAAGGTTACTTTTGAAATTCATCCCGACATCACCAGGGAAATCAACGTCCCGCTTAACCTCCACCTCTTTGAGTGGGTGATTGAAAACCTTTGCAAAAATGCCGTGGATGCCATGGAGGGAAATGGCCAGGTTAATATTGACATAACAGAAGATGTGGACCATATCCATATCGACATCGGCGACACCGGGAAGGGAATACCAAAATCGCGCTTTAAAACGATCTTCCGCCCCGGCTACACCAGCAAGGCCCGCGGGTGGGGCCTGGGACTGACCCTCTCCAAGCGGATCGTTGAAAATTATCACTCCGGCAAGATTTATGTCAAATCCTCCACGCTGAACAAGGGTACGACTTTCCGCATCATCCTGAAAAAATAGCCCCTTGGCCGGTATCTATATCCATATCCCCTTCTGCAGGCAAAAATGCCATTACTGCAATTTTTTCTCCCTGGCTTCGCAAAAGCTTAAAGCACCCTTTTTAACCGCACTGAAACGGGAAATCGGCCTGACCCGCGACTACCTTGGCAATGAAACAGTGAATACGCTTTATTTCGGCGGGGGAACCCCGTCGCTCTGCCCTCCCGCAGCACTGCAGGAGGTGATGGAGATGGCCCTCAAAATAAACCCCGGAAACAGCGCTCCTCTCATCGTCACACGCGAATTTACCCTGGAGCTGAACCCGGATGATGTCACAGAGGATTTTGTCAGCCAGCTCCGGGAAACCTGGTTTAACCGCTTCAGCATCGGGATCCAGTCCTTTTCCGACAGCGACCTTGCCTGGCTGAACCGCACCCACTCGGCCGCACAGGCGATCCGGGCCGTCAGCCTGCTCCATGATGCCGGGTACCACAACATCAGCATCGACCTGATCTACGGCATCCCCGACTCCACCCCGCCGCGGTGGCAGGAAAACCTTGAAATCGCGCTTTCCCTCGGCATTCCTCATATTTCAGCCTACGCGCTGACCGTTGAGGCACGGACCCCGCTGGCCTGGATGATCGACAGGAAAAAATCGGCGCCGGTCAGCGATGAATTGCAGGAGGAGCAATTCCGCTCCCTCGTTGTCCTTATGCGCACAAGCGGTTACCAGCAATACGAGATCTCTAACTTCTGTAAACCCGGTCATCATGCGCTTCACAATACCAATTACTGGAAAGGTGTGCCATACCTCGGGTTGGGCCCGTCGGCTCACAGCTACAACGGGTCGTCCCGGCGGTGGAACATCCCCAACCTCACGAAATACTTAGCCGGAATGGCAAATGGTGAAGCTGTGTTTGAAGAGGAGATCCTCACCCCTGAACAACGATATAACGAATATGTCATGACCTCCCTGCGGACGATGTGGGGCTGCGATGGCGCAAGGATTCTTCACGATTTTGGTCCTGCCGTTTACGAAACCTTCAGCAGCGGGATTCCTCCGCTGATCAGGCAGGGTTGGCTTTTTGAGTCGTCGGGAGTATTCTTTCTGACCGACGAGGGAAAACTCTTCGCCGACCGGGTCGCGTCGGAACTTTTTATTACCGGGTAAGGGCTACAATTCAGCCTTCAAAAAGAGCTGATAACAGCGTTCAATGTTACTTTATAAATCTTAAAAAGGTGCCCAGCGGCAGCCTCCGGTTTCCCTTGTCCTGGAAAAAGAACTCTCCCGACTGCATTCCCGGGATATCTCCGAAACGGGTTTTAACAAGATTCTCGGGGATAAGCGCCGAAAAACCCATCGAATAGAGGCTCAGCACTAAAAACCCGTGTGCGGGATTCAGCAACTGTTTGCTGATGGCGATGATCTCGTCGATCGAATCCTCCAGGATCCACTTTTCTCCGTCGGGCCCACGACCGTAAGCGGGCGGATCGAGAATGATCCCGTCGTAGATGTTGCCCCGCTTCACCTCCCTCCGCACAAAATTCATGGCATCCTCCACCACCCAGCGGATGTTGTCCAGACCGCTGGCATCCATCATCTCTTTGGCCCAGGTAATCACGGGTTTTACCGAGTCGACATGCACCACATCGGCCCCTGCAGCCTTTGCCGCCAGTGAGGCGCCACCGGTATAGGCAAAGAGGTTGAGCACCTTCGGGGGGACCTCTGCCGCCCTGGTTTTGCCTTTTGCATTTTTCGTCACCCAATCGTAGATGTAATTCCAGTTGATGGACTGCTCGGGAAATACGCCGATATGGCCGAAGGCGGTCAATCCCAGCCTGAAGGTCAGGTTCATCTGCTGGTAGTGATAACCGATATTCCACTGTTCGGGCATCTTTGGCTTTCTTACCCAGGAACCGCGCTCATATTCATCGCCGGCAGTCTTTTTCCCCTTTACCCGCACATAACGTGCATGCGACAGCCTTTCCCATTCGCTTTCGGGCATCGATTTTTGCCAGACAGCCTGCGGCTCGGGCCTGATCAGGATATATTTCCCGAAGCGTTCCAGCTTTTCACGGTTTCCCGTATCAATCAGTTCATATTCGGTCCAGTCGGTAGTGGTGAGGATTTCCATTTCAGATGATCATTTTGTTGATGAGAGGAGTTTACTTACCAGGATTTTCAGCGGCCCACTGCCGGTATTGGTCCAGCTCCTGGATATTCCTGCATGTACATGGATTGTTGTGTTTGCAATCACTTCGACCACCTCCTCGCCAACGACGAGGGTGCCGGCTCCTTCTGCCACGAAAAAGACGATATCCATCGGCTGGATATGCGGTTCCATTCCCTCGCCCTGCTGCAGGGTCAGGTGAACCAGTTCAAAACAGTCGTTTTTAAACAGGATCCGGCCGTCGAACCTGAAGGGCACGCGCGGGGCGATGTCGAAAGGAAAAAGGGTATACGTTGACATAATGAAACAGTGTAGTTCAGGTTCGTGTTCTTCTTTCAATCAAAAATAGGGTTTTTCCCAATATTATGCAAACAACTCCGCAATTTGCTCCCGTGAAAGATCCTTCAACGGATTCCCGGAAGGGAGGAAATTGTCGGAGAGCGATTGCTTCTTTTCCTGCAGAACCAGCATTTTTTCTTCGATGGTGCCGGTGGTGATGAACTTGTAGGCGATCACCTTTTTATCCTGCCCGATACGATGGGCGCGGTTGATAGCCTGCAACTCGGCAGCCGGGTTCCACCAGGGATCGAGGAGCATGACATAGCCTGCTTCGGTAAGGTTCAGACCGGTGCCCCCTGCCTTCAGGGAGATCAGGAAAAACTGCTGTTCCGCATCCTCCCGGAATTTACCTACTACTTTTTCGCGCCTGGTGGTAGCCCCTGTAAGGAGGGAATAGGAAATTCCCTCCAGGTCGAACTGATTGGCAATCAGCTGCAGATGCTTGACAAATGAAGAGAATATGAGCGTTTTATGCCCCTCATCGCGCAGAGTATGTGCCACCCGCATGATCTCCTCAAATTTCCCGCTGTTGAATTCATATTCCGGGTCGGCCAGCTTCGGATGGTTGGCCATCTGCCGCAACCGAATCAGTGCCTTTAGCACCATCAGCGAGGTTTCGGAAGCCCGGCCTGTTTCAAACTGCTGCAATACCTCGTTTCTTACGGCCGACTTCTCCTTTTCATACCGCAAACGCTGGGCATCTGACATCTCACAATACCACTCCTCGATGGTCAGCGAGGGGAGATCGGGCTCCGCCTCCCGTTTCGTGCGGCGAAGGATAAAGGGGGCGACCAACCGCTTTAACCGGTCGGCGACGGGGTCGGCTTCTTCAATGGGGCCTGAATTCTGCGGTGCCTGATCCTGCAAGGATTCAACAGCAACGGCTGATTCTGCCTCCAGCCTCCCTTTGACGCTGTCGGCGGAATCGGGCTGCACTCCCGGCAATTTCCGGGCATAGCGTCTTTGAAACTTATCCAGGGGTCCGAGGAGCCCGGGATTTAAAAATTCAAACTGCGACCAGAGATCGGTTAGCGAGTTTTCAATCGGGGTGCCGGTCAGCACCAGCCGGTAACCGGCGTTAAGCCTGCAAACAGCCCTGCTGATCTGGGCTGCAGGGTTTTTTATCACCTGGCTTTCGTCGAGAACGATGTAATGAAATTTGTACTGGCAGAAAAGGTTTAGATCATTCCGAAGGGTCCCGTAAGTGGTAAGGATTACGTCGGCCGATCCGAAAAAGGCCGGGGAGGTCATCCTCATCAAGCCGATATGTTCGAGCACCCGCAGCGACGGCGCGAACCGCCTGATCTCATTGCGCCAGTTGTGGATAAGCGATGCCGGCATGATGACCAGGGATGCAGGGTTGGATGGTTCGTTGCAGGATAATAACATGGCCAGGGTCTGGATGGTCTTTCCCAGCCCCATATCATCAGCAAGGCAGCCTCCGAAACGGTTTTGATGCAGAAACCGCAGCCATTGCAGCCCTTCCGCCTGGTAGGGCCTTAACACAGCCTGCAGGGTAGCTGGAACGGCAACCTGCGTCATCCACGAGGGATCCAGCTGTTTTAACCGGTCGGTCAGATCTTCATCTGCCGCAATTTCAAGGTCCCTGATGATCTGTGCGTGGTGCATGGGGAGCCGCAGGTGGTTGCCGGTCACCTCCGAAAAATAGTGCAGATCGCCGTAGCGGGTGAACCACTCCTCCGGAAGAATGGCGACTTCGCCCCAGGGAAGCGGAAATTCGCTGATCCCCTCCAGGATATAATTGCGGAGATGGATAAACGAAACTTCAAATTCGCCGAAGAATACCGATGCCTTCACGTCAAACCAGTCTTCACCGGGCACGACCCTGATCTCGGGGGTGATGGTGCCAATGAAAAATTTCTGCGGCGCCTGCCCGGTAGTGATCTTTATCCCCTCTGCCCTGAAGAATTCAGCCCGGGCATTTAGCCATTCAACCAACCGGTACATCTCCCTGTTGCCGGTGCCAGCGTAACCAGGCAAACCCAGGGTGTTTTCATTAAGCCGGACAAGTCCGGCCTTAAGGCACCGCGAAATCACCGAAGCCTCCCAGGCGGGATCCCGCTCTGTCTTGTAGAACACCACCTCCCGGTCATCCATCTGCAGGTCGATAAAGAGCTTCTGGGTTTTTCCTGCCATGATCCGCTTGTCGCCGTACCTGAAATATACAACCAGGATGGCTCTTCCCTGCCAGTCGGCCTCGGCCGACAGTTCCATCCTGTGTTCGGGGTTCAGTGTTTGCACCTTAAATCCAGTAGCCCTCACCTGCCCTGTCTTCAGAGTCTTCAGGATAAAGGTCTCAAAATATTTTTTCTCGGCAGAAGCGGGAATAAGTAGCGTCTCCTTTTTGAGAAAAGGTTCCGTTTTTTTACCGTCGAAACCTTCCGGGAAATGGAGCAGCCGGTTCCCGGCCCTGAACCAGCAAGGCTTCCGGCAGATGATCCTGTTGCCGGGCGTCTTCAGCGGGATTTGCCTGTCATGCTGATATAGTTCCAGCATATAGTTCGACCCTTCGGCTGTCTTGGTAAAGCAAAACCAGGGCTCAACAGGATCGCGGCTCATCAGCATCCGGTTTTCATAATACACCCGCTGTGAGCCGTCGTGCAGGTACAGCGGGAGATCGTGCTCATTAGCAAGCCGTAATATCTTATCTGTCTGCCGGTCGATAAAGGGACGGATATGATCGTGGAGAAGTTCATCGGAAAAACCACCGAGGAAATCCTTTAATGAAGTTCCCCTCCGTGCGAACTGGCGGTGAATCTCGGCATCATTCATGGTTTGCGCGACCACGATGATCTCGGCCAGCGCCTTTAACCGTATCGGCTCATAATCGGCCGGCGCCGGCCAGGTAAGCCGGTTTTGGAGGATAAACCACCCTTTCGCTTCCGGGGAAACCTCCCAAACAGCCACCATCGGCCCGAATTGCCTGTGATCGGTGATCAGCAGGATTATATGGTCGTTGGTCATCAGGCCATCCACCTCCCTGCAAAAAACCCTGCCATGCTTACCAAGGTGGTTAACACCATGCCCCAGAGCAGGTCCACCATGGTGACGGCCAGTGGCCAGTCCCTGATGGTAGCCAGGTTGGTGAGATCATAGGTGGCATAGGTGATCAAGCCGAAAAGCGCCGCCCTCACCAGCATCAGCGCGAAGGTATTGTCGGTGAGCCCCGGAACCACAACAAATACCAGCACCCCGAGAATATAGAGGAAATAGAAGATCAGCGCGGCATACCAGTTTACCCCGGGCGCCATGAGGAAACCAAGGTGCTGCTTGTAAAAATTACCGGCGATGAGTCCGAGCCAAAGCATGTCAAGGGCGAAAAACGCGGCAAAACTGGCGAGATAAAGCTTTATGTAGTAGATCATTGTGAATGTGGATGAAAAGAGTAAACCAGGAGTTGTCAGGAATGATTTCCGGGGCTGAAAATTACTGCTTTTTCTTCATCCGGCAGTCATCATTGTGACATTTTTATCCACCGCCAATTCACGGTTTTTCCTCTTTTTCCGTGGAAGCCACCACGCAAAAAAACCACTGACCAGGATAAAGAGGGTAACCAGTCCGACCAGCGGCACAACCAGTATATAAAAGGGTCCCAGGACGGGTTCAAAAATCCGGCCTGTGTGAATTTCAAGACAGGTGTTCCACAGGGAAACAGGGCTTGCAGCAAGTATCGATTGCGGCATTGGGGGCAACGGATTTTTTCCCTCCACGGCAATCACCCCGTGGGTATAATCGAAAATAAGCGCAGATGAATCGCTGCTCCTGATATAACCCGCAACTGTTACGTTTCCAAAGGGCGGCCCGATTTGACCGGTTTCAACATAATCAGTCCTGGTGATATAGTCGATCGTATGGCCGGTGGCCGGCTCCCATTCGTAGATCCCGCTGAAAGATCCCACCAAAAAACTGCCGGGACCGCATTTCTCAAACACGTTGATGCCCATCACGCTCACAGGCGGCTGATTGGCGAAAACCTTCAAATCGCTGCCAAAACGGTTATCAGAATAATACACCCCTTCACTGGTAGCCACCAGGTATCTCCGTGATGTTGTATCATAGAGCAGATCACGGAAACGGTCGAACCATGGGTTGGGGTTGTCGAGTTCGGTAAACCTGATCTTTGCCACCCTTACCGGGGCAATCGGGATCAGCAGTGGCGGCCGGAGAAATATGGCGGCTGTGGTATTCACCACCAGGATCAGGATGGGCCATGATCCGATCACATTGTGCCATTTCAGGGAACTCCTGTTGAACGTTTTAAGCTTTGTCCGCCGCTGGTCAACTTTCAGCATCCGCAGCCTGTATGGAACGAAAAAGCAGATGAGCCCCGTAATGCAGAGGATGATAAAAATGAACCCTATTGCATCAACGATCAGCTTCCCCGTAAAACCATAGATCTCTCCACTGTGAATGACCCAAATGGTCTTGAAAAGGCCAATCCTGCCATCGTTGTCTTCACCCTTCGGAACTGTAATTTCGCGAAATCCCTTGTATGCGCAGGCGCTGGTCGAAAAATAGAGGTTTGACCGGGTCATTACCAGCAGACTGTCGCCAACCTGCAGCACCCTGACGACCCGTGGCCGGGAAACAGGTAAAACCACCGTCTCCCACACACGACCGTTAAACCTGAATAATCCGAACAATGTTCCGGCATAGAGACCTGATGCTTTCGACCAGGAAAGGGTGTTGATCTTCCGGTTGTCGATCCCCGCCGGAAAGCCGGCGTTCATATCCCGGAAGGTTTGGTAATGATGGTCGGTAAGCCAGACGCCAATATTGCCGTAAACCAGTACGCTGTCGTTTCCTGTTGTTACCGATCCCTTCACTGCCGCCAGGTTCCAGTTATTATACCTGTAAACCGGCGGAAGCAGCTTCCGGGAGATATCCACTCCCGAAAGCTGTTCCCGGTGGTTCAGCATGATGCCCGAAACGGCAAAGAAAAGGATGAACAGGGTCGCCACAACACTGAACCATTTGTGGTATTTGCGGAAAAATTTCATCCCCTGGCTGTTCGCCGTTTGCTATTTTTTGAAATAGGTGTGGCACATCCCGTCGGCAGCGCTTTCCGTATAGGTTTCGAAACCCGCTGCAACCATTTTCTCAATCATGGGAGCCGGCGGAAAGGGAGTAATGATCTCGAAGATTTCACCCGCTTCCAGCGAGGCCGCCTCTTTCTGCACCTGTTCCAGCGGATGAATGCCCTGGACCAGCAGAGGCCTGGCATCCAGCGTTACTTTAACCTTTTCTTTGTTTAACCAACCTGGTGTTTCCATTTTTTGAACTGTTTTGGTTTATTGGATTGATATCGATTTTCACTATTTCTTGTAGGACAATATCCTCTGGTCTCCTTCGAGTTTCCGCTTTTCGGTCAGATCCTGCGACATTTCCAGGGTTCCCAGGTATTCTCCCTGCTCATCTCTCAGGGCGAAATATTCAATATGGATGAACTTGCCACCCATCTGAATCCAGAAGGGGGCGCTGTCGGCCTTGCCGCTCTTGAAATCGCCGATAATCTGGTCGACCACATGAACACTTGAAGGGGGGTGGCACATCCGCACATCGCGGCCCAGGATGGCCCTGTTACGGTCGAAAATGCGTTCCTTCCCCTGTGAAAAATACTTTACCTTGTCGTTCCTGTCAACAAAGGTGAGATCAACCGACAGGGCGTTCAGGATGGCCAGCAGCTCCCCTGAAGTGAATTTGCCGCTCGGGAGGTTGATGGTTCCCTCCTCGGCCGAGGTCTCCTCCTCATGACTAACCCCCTGTGGTTTCCAGGTGATCTTTGGATCATAGAGGCAGTACCCGATTTCGTTGGTCTGGCGGTAAATCTCGTACCAGTCGGTTTCGGTGAGTTTATCCAGGGTCATCGGCAACAGGATCTCCTCCTCCTTCATGATCATATCGGTAACGGCTTTTGCGGCTGGTTTGAGATAGATTTCGACCTTCGCCTCCATGGTTTCCGGGGTGATCACGTCGGGGGCGTTGAGGGCATGAATGGCATTCTTCAGCAGCTCGCGCGTTTCGTCATGTTTGCCCCACATCACCTTGGGCGGGCCGGTGATCCCGTACTTCTCAAGAAACGGGAAGAGCAGGTTCTCCTTGCGCCGGTAATGCTTGTCCACATCCATCAGGCTGTTGAAAAGCGCTTTGACTTTGTTGAAATTATGCTCCGTTCCGGGACCCGAAAATTCTGTTTCGATGTTGCTGAACAGGGTAAGAAGTTCACGAACGACCTTCTCGAGTTCCCTGTTTTCAAGTTTGAAGGTATCAACCGGGTGGCCGGGAGGCACTATTTTCATTCCCGACAGGTCGATCCTGCCCTCCAGCGCCTGGCTGTGGATGTCGCACAGCCGCAGGACCTCCGACTCGGGGAGTCCTTCGCTGATCAGTTCCTGTTCAACTTCGACCACCTCGCCATAGGGGATTTTTGTCAGAAGTTCTATCATCCGGGCGCGCACCGCTTCGGGCGCCACGCCATCATGCAGCTGAAGGATCATGTGTTTGAGCAGTTCCTTCCTGCTTTGTGAGTTGTTTATCAGTTCGCTCATAGTTTTTGTTTTTAAGGTTGCTTTCAGCCATCATAACCCCCGGGCTCTCCGCCCGGGGATTTGAACGGGGATGGCCACAGGTTATCCTTTGATCATGGTCAGCACCATTTTGAACTTCTCAAGGGCATTTACGGCATGCGGTATGCCGGCCGGCATAATGATGGTATCGCCGGCATCCAGGAGAAACTGCACTTCGCTGATGATGACCTCCGCTTTCCCTTCGATGACCTGCAACATGGCATCATAGGGGGCAGAGTGGGTGCTCAGACGCTGTCCGGCGTCGAACGAGAAGAGGGTTACCGTTCCGACAGGGCGGTCAATCACCCGTTTGCTGATGATTCCCCCGGAGGAATAATCCACCTTTTCGGGAAACCTGAACACATTGGAGTGTTCGAATATGCTTTTATCCATTGTTTAAGAGTTTAATGTTGTGTTATTTTTTTTCTGTCGACCATCCGCCCTTCAATCCGAAGATAAACCAGGCCAGTGCCAGCGTTCCCGCTGCAAAAACCGTGTCGCCGATCACCCTGAGCCAACGGAAGAGTGTGATGGTGGGATCCTGCAGGAAATCTGCCGAACGGGCGTACCACATGCCGGTCCGCACGCTAACCCAGGTTTGGGCCAGACCAACCGGCAGCACGCTGATCAGGACCATCAGGGCAAGACCGATGTTGATGGCCCAGAAGGCAAACTTTACCCATTTTTCCTTCCAGACCTTTTCAGGTTCCATGCTTTTCAGCACGAAGAGCATCAACCCGATACCGAGCATTCCATATACTCCGAACAAGGCCGTGTGACCGTGTACCGGCGTGGTGTTGAGTCCCTGCATGTAATAGAGGGCGATGGGCGGGTTGATCAGGAACCCGAAGATCCCCGCACCTACCAGGTTCCAGAAGGCTACCGACAGGAAAAACCAGATGGGCCACTTATACCCGTCAATCCAGTTGTTATTCTGCGAGATCCTGTAATTCCCGTAACCTTCGAAACCCATCAATACCAGCGGAACCACCTCGAGCGCACTGAAGGTCGCACCCAGGGCAAGCACGGCCGTAGGGGTGCCTGTGAAATAGAGGTGATGGAAGGTTCCCAGGATTCCACCCGATAAAAAGACGATGGTAGAAAACAACACACTGGAAGTTGCAGTGGCTATCCTGACCAGGCCAAGCCGGACAAACAGGAAGGCAATAGCGACTGTGGCAAAGACTTCGAAAAATCCTTCAACCCAGAGGTGAACCACCCACCAGCGCCAGTATTCGGCAACGGCAAGGTTTGTCTGTCTTCCCCACATCAGCCCGGCGCCATAAAATGCTGCAATGGCGATGGTGGAGATCAGGAACATGGTAAGTAGCGACTTGTTCTCCGATTTTGCCTTCAGGGCAGGCATCAGTCCGCGGGTCATCAAAACCAGCCAGACGACCAGTCCAACAAAGAGGAAAAGCTGCCAGAAGCGGCCCAGGTCGACATATTCATATCCCTGGTGTCCGAACCAGAAATTGGTCGCGTAGCCCAGCCGTTGCATCACGCCAAACCATTGGCCAATGAGCGAGCCAACAACGATGACCAGCAGGGCGATGAAGAGAAAGTTAACGCCCAGTCGCTGGAACCGGGGTTCTTTTCCCGAAACGGCAGGAGCCAGATAAAGCCCTGTGGCTAACCATGAAGTGGCGATCCAGAAAATAGCCAGCTGGAGATGCCAAGTGCGGGAGATGGAATAGGGTAAAATACCGGAAAGTGGCAAACCATAAAAAGCTTGTCCTTCAACACCATAATGTGCAGTAATTACGCCCATGAGTATCTGAACCAGGATCAGCGCGGTGACCACCCAGAAATACTTTAACGTTGCTTTCATGGAAGGGGTGAAAATCCCGCCCAGTAACGGATCTTTTGAGGGTATCTCGTGTTCTGACATCGGTTCTTCCCTGCGGGATGCATAATACCAGCCCATCAGGCCGATGCCTGCAATCAGCATGATCACGCTGAAACCGGTCCACAGGATCAGCGAACTTGTGGGTTTGTTGTCAACAAGTTCTTCCGAAGGCCAGTTGTTGGTGTAGGAAATCAGTCCGCCGGGCCGGTTGGTTACACACGACCAGGAGATCCAGAAAAAGAAGTTGTTCATCTTGTTCATCCTGTCGATATCCTTGACGGAGTTTGGCGGGATGGCATAGGCATCGCGCAGCTTTTCCAGCTTGGGATCGGCCATAAAAAGGCTGGTATAATGTTCGCCAACCGCTGTGATTGCCTGAGCCCTGAGTTGTGAAACCACGAGTTTCCCGGTAGCCGGGTCGTAGGTGTTGATCCGCAGCTCCTGTTGCAGCCTGATCTTCAGCATCGCTTTCTGCTCGGCGGTTACATCTGCATAGCTTTTGTGAAAGGAGGTGTCGGCCAGGTAGTTCAGGATGAACTCCGACTCACGGTGAAGCCAGTCGGCCGACCAGTCGGGGGCCACATAGGAACCATGTCCCCATACGGTACCGACCTCCTGTCCGCCGATCGACTGCCACACATTCTGGCCGTCTTTGATATCCTGCCCGGTAAAGAGCACCGAGCCTGCCTTGGTTACCACCTCCGAAGGAATCGGCGGGGCCTGTTTGTAAATCTCATTTCCATAATACAACAAAACCGAGAAAGAAATTGTCATCACGGCGATAAAGCCGAACCATAGTTTACGTGTTTCCATAGGTGATAATTTAATATTTTCGATTTTTTACACCCAATCGTCTGCGATAACATCGCCCTTAAGGCTTACGATGGTTTGTTTGACGGGTACATTACGGCCCGCGTTGCTCCGTGCCATCTGGGCCATTTGCAAAAGTCCTCCGCAACAGGGGACCTCCATCATGACGACATGAAGCGAATTTATTTTCGTATCGGCAATCATGGAGGTCAGTTTCTGGATATAGGATTCCTTGTTGCTGTCGAGTTTGGGACAAGCGATGGCAATGGATTTTCCTTTCATGAACCGGTCATGGAAATTGCCCATCGCGAAGGCGGCACAGTCTGCAGCCAGGACCACATCGGCATTTTTAAAATAGGATGCCTGGGGATTGAGCAGATGCAGCTGTAACGGCCACTGGCGCAATTCCGAAGGAGCCTGCGGCGATGCGATCATTCCTGCTGCCGGACCGGTTGAAACAACCTTCTCTTCTTCCTGGAAATCGCGGGCCATGGATCCGGGACATCCGCATTCGCCGTGCGAATGTTCTTTTGTGTTTTCTGGTGTCATCATAATATTATGTTCTTTTAAATAATCTATTGCCTGGCGTAAATATTCCTCCTCTTTGTGGTCGCGCAGATGCTCAAGGTGGGCCAGGATGGTGTTGCGGCCCTTCGGCACCATGAGTTCCATCACCTTGCCTTCATCATAGGGTTCTGCCTCCCGTTCAATGATTTCGATGGCGCCCTCCGGGCAGTGGCCGATACAGGCGCCCAGGCCATCACAGAAAAGGTCGCTTATCAGCCGCGCCTTCCCGTCAATCAGCTGCATGGCCCCTTCGTGGCAGTTCGGAATGCAGATTCCGCATCCGTTGCACTTTTCTTCATCAATCCGGATAATCTTACGTTTCATTTTTATAGGTGTATTTAGGTATCTAATTGCCTCTTTTGGGGTAAAAAAATTTATAAGTAGGATTGTAAGGTCTGTTCCTGCAGGAATTTCCTGAATTCGGAGGTCAGTCTGTTCACCACGGTTCCCATAAGGCAACGGTCGAAACCACAGAGTTCATAGGACAAGGGGCATTCACCCACATCGAGATTGCCTTCGATCGATTGATAAATATCCAGCAAACTGATGGCTTTCGGATCCATCTTCATTGAAAAGCCCCCGGAGGGCCCCCTGACCGACTTCAGCATGTCGTTCTTGACAAGCCGCTGCAGCACCTTTGCAATGTGATTTTTTGAAAATCCGGTAATTTCAGCTATTTTTACTGCATTGATTCCATTTCCTGAACGGGCAATTAATACCATGCTGTGGATCGCGATCGAAGAGGCTTCAGACAGGGCAAAAATCTTGGACATGGATTATTAAGGTATTTGAATACGCAAATATAGGAATGTTTTTCAATTCTGCGGCAAAGAAATGAAAAAAAATTCATTTTTTATGAAAAACGTTGTAAATCAATTAAAAAATAAATGTTTTATCCCTGTTCCAGGGTGCTTTTTTTTAAAAAAATGAGAAAAGTTGTTTATTTATTAACACTATTTTTAGGGTTTTCGCCATCCCTTTGGTCGCAAAACTACCCGGTAGGGCACCGGTCGGTTACCTTCATCGACTCAACCCGGGGAAACCGCCCGGTTCCCTGTGAAATCTATTATGCAGCATCTGTTGCCGGCGAAAACACCCCCGTGGCAGCCGGTTTGTTCCCGGTGATCGTTTTTGGCCACGGATTTCAGATAGCGTATGATTCCTACTTCTATTTCAGGGATGCGATGGTGCCGGAGGGTTACCTTCTGGTTTTCCCAAAGACGGAAACCTCGCTTTCGCCCAATCATGCCGCATACGGGGCCGACCTGGCATTCCTGGTCGTGCAGATGAAGGCCGAAGGGATGAATCCCATTTCGCCCTTTTTCCAGCATGTCGACAGCACTTCGGCCATCATGGGCCATTCAATGGGGGGTGGCGCCTCTTTCCTCGCCTGTCAGAATAACGCTGTTCCAACTGTGATGGTAACCCTGGCCGCAGCCGAAACCATCCCATCGGCCATTGCCGCGGCACGAAATATCACCCTCCCTTCACTGGTGTTTTCGGCCGAGTTGGATTGTGTTGCCCCGCCGTCAACCAACCAGTTACCCATGTACGATTCGCTGGCAAGCGGCTGTAAAAATTTTATCAACATCAAAGGGGGCGGTCACTGCTATTTTGCCGACGCCAATTTCATCTGTTCACTCGGGGAGATCGGGTGCCCTGCCTTTACCATCACGCGCGACCAGCAACATGCCGTCACGCTTGACTTCACAATACCCTATCTAGCCTGTTACCTTAAAAAACAGCCCGCTGCCTGGTCGGTTTTCAACGATTCGCTGAGCAGTTCAGAACGGATTACCTTTCAGCAGTCCTGCACCACAACATCTGTTTCTCCGGGAGGATCGCCGGAAAAACCTGTTGTATTTCCAAATCCCACTGGCGATATTACCGTGATGGCCGGAAACTGTAAGGCGAAAGAGCCTATCTTTGTCACAATTACCGATATTGATGGCAGGAAGATATATGCTGTAAACATGATTCCCGAGGAAAACCAATTCCACCTGGTACTCGATATGACATCGTGGAAAAGAGGGATCTACCTCGCACAAATTCGCACCTCAGAAACGACGCGCATTAGCAGGATTGTAAAAAAATGAACCATTAAGCATTATGTCCAGAGTCATTTCAAGTTTTTCAAATCCGCTCATCAAGAATGTGCTGCTGCTCGGCGAGAAACCCCGTGCCCGGAAGGAACAAAACAGGATCATCATCGAAGGACTACGTGAGATCAGGCTGGCCATTGCCAGCAGCTTCACCCTGACCGATCTTTTTTTCACCCCCGAGTTTGTCTCTGATGCCGAACTGCGATCGCTGGTGCCATCGGCCGGCAACGTGGAGGTCGTCGAAGTCACTAAGGAGGTATTCAACAGGATGGCCTACCGCAACGACCGCGACGGGCTGATTGCCCTGGCTGAACCCAAACGGCTTGATTTCAGTGATCTGAAATTGCGAAAAACACCGCTCCTGCTTGTTCTTGAAACAGTTGAAAAACCGGGAAACCTGGGCGCCCTCCTGCGCACGGCCGATGCCGCCAACCTCGATGCAGTGATCATCTGCGATCCGCAAACCGACATTTACAACCCCAACGCCATCCGTTCCAGCATCGGGTGCATTTTTACGATGCCGGTGGTGACGGCCTCTTCAGAAGAGACCATTGCCTGGATGTGTCAATCCGGCATCCGGATGTTCGGCACAGCCCTTACGGCCACACAATGGTACCACGAAACCGATTTCAGGCAGCCCGCCGCCATCATCATGGGTTCGGAGGCCAACGGGCTTAGCAGCGCCTGGCTTGAAGGAGCCGGCGAACTGATAAAGATCCCGATGATGGGAAAGATCGATTCAATGAATGTTTCCGCCTCAGCCGCCATCGTGATCTTTGAGGCCATGCGGCAGCGGGGATTCCGGATGGAGGTTTAACGTCAGGGAAATTTCACTTGTCACTTCACCGGTAATTCTCTTCATATTTTATTTGTATTTCTCATCGTGCGGCTTCAGTTCCAGAAACCCCTTGGGCATCTTGCTTTTAAAGTCTACAAGGCTGCCGGTAACCGGGTGGCGGATGGAGAGATAAAATGCATGGAGCCTGATCCGGCGCTCATACTGTGCGTCGGCGCCATAACGGCGATCGCCCACCACAGGACAGCCCATCTCCGAAAGATGAACGCGGATCTGGTTTTTCCTCCCGGTCTCCAGTTCAACCTCCAGCAGGGCGTAATCGGGGGTTCGGTCCATCACACGGAAGTGGGTGATGCCGAGTTTGGCCCCCTCCTCAATTTTAACCGAATAGACCTTCTGATCCCGCCCCTCGACCAGCCAGCTGCGGATGGTTCCCTTGTCCTCCGCCGGTTGCCCTTCAACCAGGGCATAATAAAGCTTTTTCGTGTCCATCCAGTGGTTCTTGATCTCCTCCTGCAGCGCCTCGCTTTTGGCAAAGATCAGGATCCCCGAAACTTCCCGGTCGAGGCGGTGAACCACAAACAGGCGCTCCTTCCCTTTTGAATTCTCCTTGACATAGGCCTGCATCAGCTGGTAGAAGGAGGTTCCCCCGAGCCCGCGGTCGCCAATGGTAAGCAATCCGGCCGGTTTTACGGCGACCAGGATGGCATCATCTTCAAACAGCACCTGGTAAGGTGGTTTCACCTTGTTGATCTTCACAGCCTGCTTCACATAATCAACGGTATCGCCCGCCTTCAGCATCACGGCAGGGTTTGTAACCATTTTCCCGTTCACCCGCACATTACCATGCACGATGCGCTGCTTGACCGTTGTTTTCGACGCCGACTGGAACTCCTCCAGCAGGTGGTCGAGCAGGTTGGTCTCTTTTTTAATTTTCACCTTCATGGTTTGCTTTTTTAATGATTCGGAAGATCAGGGAATGATTTGTATCTCCGTAAACATTTTGCAAATTTACCCTAAAAATCCATGCCTGATCTCATTGAAGATCAGAAAAAAGGCTCTTTGGATGCAGGCTTATGTCCGTTGTACCTATTTTAACCTGATGGTCATCACCACGGGGTTGTGGTCAGAATCGGCAAAACCAAGAGGGATGGTGTGCACCTGCGTCACCGAAATATTGGGAGAAACCACGAAAAAATCAATGAGGGTTGTTTTTGTAATACCCTTCCTGTAGGCCTTATCCACCGCACGGTTGGAGGGGTACCGGGGATCAAACACGAATTCCCACCCAGGTGCAAAACCCGGTTCGATCTGTGGGTCGACCAGGGTGGCCCTGTCGCCCGAAATCATATTTTTTGTTGTATACCCACGGGGATTGCTGTTCCAGTCGCCGCCTGCAACCACATAATTTCCCCGCTGAAACTCAGACTGCATGGTTGAATCAAGCAGCGCCAGTTCTTTTTTCAGCCACACCCCTGTCGAATCATAGGCCGAATTGTGGGTGTTCAGGACGACCAGCTCTTTCCCGTTATCCAGCGGGTAGCGCAGCAGGATAAAGCAGCGCTTCAGAAAGGCCAGCCGCT
This sequence comes from uncultured Bacteroidales bacterium, assembly GCA_903928285.1. Classification (GTDB taxonomy): domain Bacteria; phylum Bacteroidota; class Bacteroidia; order Bacteroidales; family FEN-979; genus CAIVAT01. Next base: position 4,697 of record CAIYQH010000184.1, on the reverse strand, counting down.
TGGGCCATGACATATCTGTTTTGAAATAACGCACCTGTGCGCTTTCGGGTTTCGGTTTTGAAAAGGTTGCCAGGCCAGCCTTTACCCTCCCCATGGGTTCATGGAGCGGGACCGGGATATACCGGCAGCCATAGTTTTGGCTGAAAACGTTGAAAAAACCATTCAGCTTTTCAGAAAGCGCTGAATATTCATCAAAAAACCATGACCTTTTCGAATGGACATCCACCTCCTGAAGAAAGATGAAATCGGCCGAATCGTGCGCCAGTACAGTCTTTTTTATACCCCCGAAATAGCGGTCGAACTGCTCCTTTTCCGGCATGACCAGGGTTCCTCCCTCATAAAAGAAATCCATCTCCTTACCTAGTCCGGCATAACCGATATTCCAGGTAAAGAATGTGAAAATACGTTTTGTTCTGTCCAATGTTTTACCTTTTCCTGTAATCAAAGGCGCCAATTTCGGCGGTGGTGAGAACTCCGTCAGGGTTAGGAATAGAAAGAAACCAGCCACCATCAGCAGCAAGATCCCGGAAAGGATTGCCAGCATCCGCAATAGATTCCGCAATGGTTTTAGCATATACTCCATATAAAATTCGAAATTAACCATTTTTTTGTAAATTTACCTACTCGTTTTTTCAAATTATCCCTGCCCGATGCCAATCCTTGGTTCAATCATCCGGAAAGCCTATGAACTCCGTCAGTTACCTATTGATATCAAGAACAGGAATCCTGTTCTTGAGCAAAACAGGGTGCTGAAAAAATTACTCATCAAGGCCCAGGACACGGCTTTTGGGGAGCATTACAATTTCAGCGGGATTCTTGGCCGTCAGGACTTTTCCGGTCAATTCAGCAGCCAGGTTCCGGTGCATGATTACGGGTCGATGTTTAAAAACTGGTGGTACCGGAGTCTCAACGGAGAGCCCTATGTTGCCTGGCCGGGTAAAGTAAAGTATTTTGCCCTTACCTCCGGAACTTCAGAAGCATCCTCAAAACACATCCCCGTTACGCCCGACATGTTGCGCGCCATGCAGAAAGCCAGCGTCAGACAGCTGATTTCGGCGACCAAATACGGATTTCCCGACGAATTTTATGAAAAGGGCATCTTAATGATCGGCGGCAGCACGCATCTCCAGTACAACGGCACCTACTATCAGGGCGATCTTTCCGGGATTACCGCCAAGAACATACCCTTCTGGTTTCAGCATTTCTACAAGCCGGGCCGCCGGATCTCAAGGGAACACGAGTGGTCGGTGAAGCTGACCGAAATCGTCAGGGAGGCCAGGAACTGGGATATCGGCATCATCGTAGGGGTTCCCGCCTGGATCCAGATCATCCTTGAAAAAATCATCGAATATTACGGTGTTGAAACCATTCATGATATCTGGCCGAATTTATCTGCCTATGTGCACAGCGGGGTCTCCTTTGAACCCTATATCCGGAGTTTTGAAAAACTGTTCAGCCACCCGATCCTCTATAATGAATCCTATCTTGCCTCAGAAGGATATATTGCCTTCCAGCGCCCCGGCAACAGCAAGGGGATGCAGCTGATCCTCGACAATGGTATCTATTTTGAATTTATTCCCTATAACGACCGCAATTTCGATGCAGATGGCGATTTGAAGCCTGATCCCGAAACACTCACCATCGGGCAGGTGGAGGAGGGCCGCGAATATGCGTTGCTGCTGACAACCTGTGCGGGAGCCTGGCGATACCTGATCGGGGATACGATAAAATTTGTGTCGAAAGAACGAAGCGAAATCGTGCTGACCGGCCGTACCAAGCAGTTTATCAGTTTGTGCGGGGAACATTTATCGCAGGACAACATCAACCGTGCCATCCGTATGCTCCAGGATGAACTCAATGTGAAGATCAACGAATTCACCCTGACGGGAGTCCGTTTTGGCAACCTTTTTGCCCACCAGTGGTACCTGGGTACCGACGATGCACTGAACCCTGCACTTGCTGTGGTGAAGCTTGATGAATATCTCAAGGTGCTGAATGACGATTACCGGGTTGAGCGTATTGAGGCTATTAAAAATGTATTGGTTGAAGTATTACCTTTGCAAGTGTTTCACGACTGGATGAAATCCCGTGGGAAAGAGGGAGGGGCGCACAAGTTTCCCAGGGTATTGAAAAATGACCAGCTGGAAAAATGGGAAGAATATTTAAGGATTTACAAAACACAGACCCATAATTGAGTTCGATCTTACATCCATTATTTGAAGGGATAATCCTGGGGCTGACGGTTGCCATTTCGGTCGGGCCTGCCCTGTTTGCCCTGCTCCAGACGAGCATCAAGCATGGCATTAAAATCGGGATATTCCTTGCTGCCGGGATATTTGTAAGCGACCTGGCGCTGGTGGTGGGATTCTATTTCGGCGCCTCTGCCATTGTTACCAACCCCAAATACCACCTGGTGCTGGGGATTATCGGCGGTATCGTGATGTCTGTTTATGGCCTGTTTACCTTCTTTAAAAAGGTTCCCCAAACCGAACAGGTTGAAGCCATCAATGAAATAAGGGTAAAGCAAAAGGGTCCGCTGCCGTACTTCTTCAAAGGATTTGTCCTCAACTTCGCCAACCCGTTTCTCTGGGTTTTCTGGATCACCTCCATGCTGGCCATCAATGCCACCTACGGCGGGGATCAGCGGGCGGTGGCCCTGTTTTTTATCGGGACCCTGTCGGTGATCCTGATGACCGACATCCTCAAGGTAGTTCTTGCAAACAAAATCAAAGTTGCCGGCAATCCCCAGGTAAAGCTCTGGATGAACAGGATCGTCGGCCTGCTGTTTATGATCATCGGGGCATTTATCATCACTGGCTCCCTGCTCGAATACTTCCGCGGCATCTCCCTCCGCGTCCCCTGACCCCATAAGTCGCCTGCATTGCTTGCATTGCTTGCATTAAATAGACTTGATCAGCTTATCAAACTCATTCTTGAAATTGGTACCGATCGGGATCTGCCGGTCCCGTATCTTTACATGATTGCCTTCGATCAGGTCGATCCGCGACAGGGCTATGATAAACGACTTATGGATCCTGGGAAATGAGCTGGCCGGCAGCAGCGCTTCGATATTTTTCAGCGACTGGTAGCTGATGATCATTTTTTCGTTCGTATAGATCTTGACATAGTCGCCAAGCGCTTCAATGTATAATATTTCGTCGAGGTTTACCTTGTAGGTTTTCTTGCTGGATTTCACGAAAATAAAGGTCTCCTCCTGCCTGTGGGCCTCTTTTGGTTCGGCATGGGGCAATTCCCTGCCTTTTATCAGCTCCTCGGCCTTCTGGATCGCTTTATAAAACCTGTCAAAGGGAAACGGTTTCATCAGGTAGTCGACCACATCCAGCTCATACCCCTGTATGGCGTATTCGGCATAGGCGGTGGTGATGATGACGAGGGGCGCGTTTTTCAGGGTTTTCAGAAAATCCATCCCGCTCAGCCTGGGCATGTTGATGTCGAGGAATAAAAGGTCTACCTCCTGGTTGTGCAATACCTCGATCGCCTCTATGGCATTGTTGCATTTCTGCACGATCTCCAGGAAGGGGATATTTTCGGCGTATTTCTCGATGACGCGCTGTGCCAGCGGTTCGTCGTCAATGATCAGGCAGCGTATGTTCATGCCACTAAAATAGTTAAATCAACCCGATAAACGGATGCCGAATCCTGAATTTTCATCTCGTATTTGCCGGGATAGAGCAAATCGAGCCGTTTCGTCACATTTGACAAACCAAAGCCACCTGACTTCTTTTGATCGCGGAAAGGGTCAACCCGGTTCTCGATGAAAAAACCCACCCGGTCATCGCATTCAAGGTCAAAGGCAATGTGGATATAAGGGTCGTCGCTTTTTGTCTTAGCTCCGTGTTTAAAGGCATTCTCAATAAAGGCGATGTAAAGCAGGGGGGCAATTTTAAGATCGAGGTTATTACCCTTTACATCGAAATCAACCTGCAGGCTATCACCTGCCCGCAGCCGTTCAAGATAGACATAACTTTGCAGGAATTCCAGTTGTTTCCCAACCGGCACCAGGTCGTCGTTCGACTCGTAAATGACATACCGCATCAGGTCGGAGAGTTTCAGGATCAGCTCCGGCGCCATGTCCGACTTGTCGAGGCTCAGTGAATAAAGGCTGTTCAGCGTGTTGAAGAAGAAGTGGGGATTGACCTGAGCCTTGAGCGCCCTGAGTTCTGATTCGACCTTTTGCTTCTGCACCTCCTTCATCCGCAGTTCGACATCCTGGAGGGTAATCGAATCGCGCATCACCTTCAACAGCGTGGAGAGGATCAGGAACATCAGAACCAGGATAAATTCAGCAATGAATTCCGTTAAAAAACTTGGATGTTTTCCTCCTTCAAAAAAATAGGTCATGAAATAATTCAGGAGAATAAAAAGAAGGATGTTGGCGATTTCGAGCAGGAAAAACAGGAAGAACTTTCTTTTATTAAAAAATGTGGGGATGAGCCATAGCAGGTTGATATAAACGGAGATGGCCAGGAACCCGATGGTCATCAGGATGTTGAAGGCCATGCGGAGGCTGATGCTGTAAAAGTTAAAATCCCCGCGGGTGTAGATCAGCACCACGGTAAACAAAATCACGCTGATCAGCCAGAAAATCAGGTGCTGACCCAAAAAATGAAGTTTGCGCTTTTGCAAAAAATCTTTGATTACCATGGTCAATTTTTGGCAAAAATGGGCATTGATTT
>CAIYQH010000183.1 GCA_903928285.1 uncultured Bacteroidales bacterium | reverse complement strand
CTGTTCAGGTAGGGCACGTAAGAGAAGGCCTTCCTGACCTCTTCGTTGCGTTCACCCGGTTTACGGGCCAGCACGCTGAAAAAAAGGCTGTTCAGGTCATCGAAATTCTGCACCTTCTCACTGTTCAAAAAAGCAAAGGATTGATCACCCTTGTGATACCTGATCAGTTGGGCTTCCAGCAGTTTCAGGAACAGGATGCGGTTGATCCAGGTAATGGACAATTCCAGCGCGACATTAAATAACCTGTCCGGCACCGTTTCGCCAAACTGCGAAGGTTTCTCAAGCCGTGAAATTTTATCCAGGCTGTCGAGCTGCATGATGGCGCTTTCAATCAGGGATCCGGAATTGCGTTCCCCATCCTTTTTCCGGCCGATGAGCTTTTTGCTCCCTTCCCTGGTTTCCGTCAGACCGATGATATGGAGCAACTCGGCATAGAAGGTCTTGTCGAGGCTGTTGCTGTCGTTGGAGAAGGGAAGTTTCAGCAGGTGCTCGGGAGAGAGCAGCTTATAAAGGGCGATGAGTTTTGAATCGTCCTTTTTGTCATCATTCCGCAGGGGCTTGTCATACTCCCTGAAATCGAACCAGGTGAAACTGATTTCGGCGGTGAGACCTGCCATGAAGGGTTCGGCAATTTCCCGGTAAAAGAAATCGGTGGTTTTCCCGGCCAGGCGGCCTTCCTCGAAATCGGTGAACTGTTTTACCAGCGATTTGTTTTGTGCAAACAGTTTCTCAAACAGACCGGCATCAAACACATACCATTCATAGATATTCGTTGCCACCAGGTGTTTGATCTCCAGGTTGTGGCCGGTGATCCGTTCCCGGAGATAGTAAAGGATCAGTTCATGAAATGCTTTGGCGTTCAGGTTATCCCTGTGGATCATCTCAGCCTTGTTCGACGGTTTCTTGGCTTCGATCAGCACCCCGGGCAGGCTCTTTGAATCGGCACCGTTATGGATGACTAGGTCGGTACGATCTTTGGTATTCAGGTAAAACTTTGGATGATAGAACGTGTTCTTGAGAAAATCGCCCAGGTCGTTGTTATTATGCTCTTCCGATTCGGTTTCATCCAGCCCGTCGAGCAGTCCGATCAGGTTTTTCTTGAACAGTTCAATTGAAGTTCGGGTCGGTTTGACCTTCAGGAAGGCTTTGTTGAGGGATTTCCGGGGTGATAAAAGGGTAAGTTGCATAGCCATGAAGTGATTCTCCTTCAAAAATAGGAAAAGAGAATGATAACGATAAGAAAAAAGCACAACAGGAGGACAAATGATGTTTCAGGCGTAATAACGTTGTCAGGTCCTTATCGGTGTTGCAATATAATGGGACCCTTTTCCTGAATGGTTTTACCGGCACTTCCTGAATAAGTTGCAATAAAAATGTATGTATCCTCAGCACAGATAGTGCCTTTAAAGGTCCCATCCCAGCCGGGCTCAAGAGTATTTGTTTCAAAGATTAGCTCCCCCCAGCGGTTAAAAATACTCATTGAAAATTTCTCAACCCCTTTTCCCACGGGGTGGTAGGTGTCATTATGACCATCACCATTCGGGGTGAAGGAGTTCGGGAACCACAGTTTGACAGGACACTCGCCGATGGTGATGGAATCGCGTTGTGAACATCCGTCGTAACGGACGATGACCTTGTATTCGCCAGAACCTGTCACCAGGTAAACGGAATCAACAGAGCCATCCTGCCACTGATAGGTGCCCGCGGGGACATGGGCATGCAACGTAAGAACACCGCCACATACGGTTGTGTCCTTCCCCAGGTCAACCGGGATCTTTGGTTTGTATTTCAGGTTGGTTTCGATAAAGCGGATACAGTCGACAGGGACAGGCAGGATGTCGTGATAAATTCCTTCGGTGGTTTGCCAGGCGCCCTGGGCATAATAGGGGACGCCATAGCACAGCGTGGTATCGGTCACCCGGAGCGTGTCTTTGAGGGCGATCAATAGGGTATCTGATGCCACGGTGTTCATTACGCATGAGCGGTTTGAGGTCAGAATACAGATAACCTTGTCACCCTGCCGCGGAACAAATGTATAATGGGAGGTATCTGTTCCGGCAGCAGCGCCATTCAGGAACCATTGGTAGGATGGAAGCGTCCCTCCGTTTGAAGGAGTGGCCGATAGCCTCACAGGATCGCCCTTGCAAACAGGATCAGCAGATGGGGTGATGGAAACCGTCACGGGCTGCAACATCAATAGGTTCACGATGATCTTCTGGCTGTAAGCTACCTTCCCGGCCGTACAGAATTCGGCGGAAGTGATGATGCACTGCACGGTGTCGCCATTGGCCGGGGTATAGATGAATACAGGCGCATCAGGCCCGGTTGCCATCCCATTAACATGCCACTGATACGAAGCAAGGGGCCCGCCAATGAGGGTAGCGACTGAAAAGGTATCGGGCAAACCCGTGCAGAGCGGATTGGCTGATGCTGCAATGATAAAATTCATGAGTCCTAACGGATTGACCACAACAAAAAATGTTTCCGTATCTCCCGGACAAGGAGCCAGATAGGGCACTACATGGTAAAATACTGTGTCCGAAATGTTGCCGGAATTAACAAGGATCTGGCTGATGGGATTCTGGTTGCCCGGCGCATACCCTGTGGTTGATGTCGAGGAGGCGCTGGCCGTATATGAATAAGTAGTGCCGGTAAGTGAAGCCGTCAGCGCAATGCCTGTGGTGCCGCCCGAGCACATGGTAAACACCTTATTTGTATTGGTGATCTGCGTCGTCAATTCGGGGCTGATCAGGATTCCTGAACCGGTCGTTCCCGGGCCAAAAGGACCTACACCGCATTTGGCGCTGCGACCTCTCACCTTTAGCCGTTTTGGTCCGGGGGGAAATTGTGAAAAATGAATTTTCACAGACGGGCCGATGTTGACGGAATCGAAGAGCACGGCACCTGAACCGACATCCGTTAATACCCATTCGTATCCTTGTCGATCGGTCCCGGGAACAGGGTCAGGAACGGCGGTATAAGTTGCAATGGTGCTCGCACAAAAGGATGTTGGCCCGGTGATATCCAGAGGCGTATGCGGCACACAGGCCATGCAGAACCGTCCAAGGTTCAGAAGGCTGCTCGATGCGTACCACCAGGTATTGACTGTGTTATTATTTCCAAGCCCGGAGAAAGCGTCTCCAATCCAGGAGTGACAGCCAATATCGGGAAGCGTATAATTGCAACCAGTCAGTTGAGCCAGCCCGCCCAGGGCAGCCAGGAGGGTATCGTTCCAGTAGCTGGTAATCGGCGGTCCTGCTGGACGGACTGATTGTATGATGAACCCTTTCGGATGGTTCTCCACATCATACAACGCCAGGTTTGTCAGGCCATTGACATAATTAATAGTGACCTGCACACTATCACCGCAGGGGACAGGATTTCCCCAGCCATTTTTGCCATCCCATAAGATCGTGTTTATACCTGGCTGAACATTATAGTTGAGGGTCAGGTCTTCCCCCTGGATCCCAGGCGCCAGGTTTGGCTCGATGTTCATTTTGACAATTCCCGATTTATTCACCGCAAATGTGAAGGTGAACGTGCCATTGCACGAACGGCTTACATTCACCGTGTCGCCGAGGATCACACCCAGCGTGCCGGTCGGGTATTCAATCGAATCGGGGTTATTTAAAAAGATCTTGTACTCCGGATAATGGAAATTTCCCGGTAATGACAGGCAACTGGTACTCCAGGGCGCCGGGGATGGGAAGCAGCCGTTCCGGGTGCTGGTTACATCGAAAAGGTAGCCCTCCAGCCGGTTGAAATTGACCGAGGTGACAATGGAATCCGAGGTAAGGATATACATCGTGCCCAGGAAGGGGTTGTAAGCTTCGAAACTCCAGTCTTTCGACCAGAGACGACCATTGATGGGTGTTAATGGGGATTTGGTGGTATCGGCCACCGTGATGTCGAAAAGTGCCAGATGAATTGAGGATGGCGCATTGACAATAAAATCGAACCGGTAATCGCCCGGGCCCGGGGGAGTAAAAGTGACTGCAGGATAGCCATGCGGGTTCATAATGCTCGGACCTGCCACCGCCTGGGAATAATATTGGATGTAACCCGGTGAGCCATAGCTGGCAAGGATCGTCTTTGTGGTTATAACCACTCCGTTGAGCTTGATTTTGAAATTAAGGCTGGCCATATTCGGGGCAAGGAACCCCATATAAACTTTCTCTCCGGCGTGACGGATGTGAACAAAGAGGCTGTGGTCGTCATCGCAGATTTCAGTGCCAAAACATGACCAGCCTGGTCCATTTTGGGCCCATAGGTTGCATGGTAATGTGGAATCCGGCTTGAGCTGTTTGGTCCCTTCAGCCAGACAACCGGAGGAAAACATTGAAAACAGGATGAAAATAAGCAGCCGCAGTGTATTTGCCATTTTGTCGATCAACAATAACTTTGTTAAGCTCAGTCACGTAAACATCTCACCCCGAAAGCATTTTGCCTGGATGAAGGATACATCGACACACTCGGATTAAAAATATTCAACCCCCTGGCCATTGCCCGGTCGGTACCCGAAGAGGTCGAAGTCCAGTACATCGAACCCGCATCAAGCCCGGTTGTAAAGGTCCAGGTATTGTTCAAATAAAGAAAGCCCTGCTGGTATGAATGAAATCCGTTTACGAGTAATGAGTCCTTGAGATACCCGCCTGCCTGGCCTGCTCCAGGATAAAAATTGAGAAGTATATTCCACTCGGCTACAGAAGGGATATGCCATCCCGGAGGACAGAGACCCTGGGTCCCTTCAGCGGTGGTATATCGCATGAGTTCATCCCATTGGAATATCGAATATTGATTAACGAATGATGAAGTATGAACGAATTTTTCTGCTAGGCAGTTGTCGGTTTGAGGAGATAAATCTGAAATCTGAAATCCGAAATCTAAATTTGAGGCCATCCAGCATTGGGAACCGATCTGAACAGTCGGGTAAACTTTGTTATCCCGAATATCCGTTAGGTTGTTGCCGCAGGTAAATACCGGATTCGGCTGGACCAGGATGGTTTTTGTTTTGGTTGCAAGGCAGGTGTATACGTTTGAGTAACCATAGGTGATCGTTTTAAGCCCGGTTCCGGCAACGGATGGCGTAAAAATCCCGGTGTTCGAGTTTACCCCGGGACCGCTATACTGGCCCCCCAGTGGCAATCCTCCGTGCAGACTGTACGGTTGGGCGCCCAGGATGGTTACTGTGTCGAAACAACTGGTAAACGTAACATTCGGCGCTGCACGTTGGGTAAGGATAATTGAATTTGACATTGCCGGATTTCCCGTTACACAATTGAGATTTGAAGTCAATTCACAGGTAACCACGTCACCATTCACTGCATTGTATGCATAGCTTGCATTGTTTGCATTGATTACATTGATTG
>CAIYQH010000182.1 GCA_903928285.1 uncultured Bacteroidales bacterium | reverse complement strand
CCCGACAAGAAATGCACGATAAACCAGCTCTTCGTTAAACCCGGGAAAGATACTGCCAAAAAATATTTGTTCCGGGGAGGTTTCCTGAAGGCCGTGCAGAAAGAAATAACCGATAAACATGGGCAATGAGGCCACCAGTGCAACAACGAGGGGTTTTAGGATGGATTGGTCAAGTCCCAGCATTGTCTTCATCTCCTGCAGGGAAAACGAACACAACAGGCCGGCAACGATAAAACAGAGAAATAACCCTGTAAACCTTACATAAACGGTAAGCTGCCACAGAGGAAGTGCATGGTACTTCTCTGGTCCGAAAACCACGTAGGCAAAAAACCTGTTTATAACCATTTCATTGACAAAAATGGTCAGTATGACCATCACTGAGATCAGGATATGGTTTTTTCTGTTTTTTAATTCTGCCATCAGGAGGATTTAATAAGATTCATTTCCGAAAATTTAATCAAAAGCCGGGGATAATGCAAAATTGCCATAGCATTCGGCATTGTGCTGTTTCTTATACGGTGAAAGGCCGGCCATGTCTTTACGTTTTCCGTAAGCATAATCGGTAATCAGGTCACCTGCTGCAGGACCCACAAAATGGGCAAGTTCATGGATGATGGTTTGCACCCTGTCATTGTCGTTGGCCTTGTCATAATAGGCGCTCAGGTAAACGGTATCCATCCTCAGCCAACCGATATACATGCCCCGCTGGTAGTGGCCGCCCCACCAGGTAAAGGCAAAATAATCCCTGTTGGTAAAGGGTTCGGCTTCAAATTGCGACCATCCTCCCAGCCCTCCGGGACGGTCAAATGAGGAAAGCATCGTGGTATAAACCGATGATATATAAGCCAATGCAGCAGCAGGGTCGTCTGATTTCAACACATCAAAATGAGCATCTGCCAGGGCTAGGTTTTGTCCTCCCGATAACCCTCCCCCGGTCAGTAGCTCCATCCCGGCCAGCGTCAACTTTACCTGCGCTTTCTGCATCGCATTGAGGGCGCGTCCAAGGTATTGTTTGGCCATTTTCATCCTGGCTATTTTTGCCGGCTGCAGGGAGCTCAGTTTGGCATGTGTTTTACCCAATACATCGATCCTCCCGTCCTGAAATCCGAAATGGCGCTTCTGGAAATCTTTGATGCACCCGATGGTGAAATCCCCTGCTACGCCATCTGTGTCGAGCGGCAGGGCAGGGCCACCGTATTCAGCCGGGACATTGTTGAGGGCTTTCTGAATGATAATGACCTGGGGCCCTTTGGTTATTCCCCTGGTTCCGATGGCATTTGTTATTACAACGTCATCATTGTATGACCCCTGCCCGGCCGATTTGGCTGCGACAGGTTGACAGATTCTGTTATTTGATAATCCGATCAGCATATTTGGTACCCCTTTAATTAGATGGTTTATTTAGATGGAAAAACAACGCTGCACCTTGGCAAATTCAAAAATATACTTTCCCTGCTAAACTGCAAAGCAGGAATTCACAATTGGTGGCATTTATTTGACAACCGGCAGGATTTAACGGATAACCGGCAGATAAGCCCTGGTTGCCGCCGGACCGCTGTTGTGTCATGCGGACACTGAATTCATTCAGCCGGAAGTAAGCGGATGGCAGCTAATTAACTGTATCTTTGCTGATTCCCGATCACACGGTTGAAATTAAAATTCCTGTTCATAAATTAAAGCCCAGACGATGATCAAATATCCGAAACTATTCCTGAAACCTGAGAAGGAGGCTCCCCTGAAGCGTTTCCATCCATGGGTGTTTTCCGGCGCACTG
>CAIYQH010000181.1 GCA_903928285.1 uncultured Bacteroidales bacterium | reverse complement strand
GTATTCAGATGAGGAACTTGAGGAAATCAAACAGATTATTCTGAAAAAGCTGGAGAAAGCACACAACGCCCTGAAGCTGTTTACGGAATCATATACGACAGGTAATGAGCATGATACCAACGACACCTCGCCTACTTTCAAGGTTCTTGAAGAGGGCTACCAGGTATTTTCCAAGGAGGAAAACAGCAAGTTTGCCGCCCGCCAGGAAAAGTTCATAAAATCATTGGAAAACGCACTGATCCGGATTGAAAATAAAACCTACGGAATTTGTCGCGTAACGGGTAAACTGATCCCAAAAGACCGTCTGCGCAGCGTGCCTCACGCCACCCTGAGTATTGAAGCAAAAAGGGTACAGGTGGTGGCTGTCACCCCCATGCGGCCTCTTGACCCTGATATGGAATAGCCCGTTGCAACCTCTCTTCTTTTGAAAAAAGCCTCCCTCATTATTCTTTTGGTACTGATTCTTGATCAGGCACTGAAGATCTGGATCAAGACTACCTTCTATATGGGGGAAAGTCATCCCGTTCTGGGGCATTGGTTCTATCTTCATTTTACCGAAAATGAAGGCATGGCCTTCGGTATGAAACTCGGCGGCGATTATGGCAAAGTGCTGCTTACCCTTTTCCGCATCGTAGCAGTCGTGCTGATCGGCGGCTGGTTGTACAGGGTTGCCCGCAAGGGTGCCGGTACCCTCCTGATTGTATCTATTGCACTGATTCTTGCCGGGGCGCTGGGGAACATTATCGACAGCGTTTTCTACGGACTGGTTTTCAGCGAAAGCACCTATATGCAGATCGCCGGATTCCTGCCGAAAGGAGGAGGTTACGGCACTTTATTACACGGGAAGGTGGTCGATATGCTCTATTTTCCCATCATCAATTCGACCTATCCCGCGTGGGTGCCTTTTGTAGGAGGAACCGAACTGCAGTTCTTCAGCCCGATTTTCAATATTGCCGATTCTGCCATCACCACCGGCGTTTTTATCCTGATCCTTTTCCAGAAATGGGTCTTTGGATCGGTCACCAAGGCCGGTCAGGATGAAAATCTGCAACAGGAAAGTTAGATAAAATTACCTTACCCTTATCGACCTGCCTACCCTCAGAGTCGTTGTCTGTTTGATCTTGTTCATGGCACAGATCTCTTTGACGGAGGTGTGGTATTTCCTGGCCAGTTTGCCCACGGTATCGCCGCTTTTTATTCTGATGATCAATGCATTGGCTACATAATCGTTGGGGTAGAAAACCCGTTTGGTTATAGGGAATGTATTGGAAATAAGTTTCTGGCTGTCGTAATCGATCACGCGCAACGGGTCGAGGGGAATGTCTTTATACCTCACCTCAAAGTGCAGGTGCGGCCCGCGGCTTCTCCCGGTAGATCCGCCGAGTGCGATATATTCACCTGCTTTAACCACCTCGTTTACCTTGACCATGATCTTTGAAAGGTGCCCGTAATAGGTCTCCAGGCCGTTGTAATGGCGTATGATCACCAGGTTGCCGAATCCCCCGCGATTGTACTTGGCATAACGGACTACCCCGTCAAAAGCGGCTTTTACCGAATCGCCCTTGTTTAATTTAATATCGAGCCCTTTGTGGGAATAGGTGAACCCCCTGAAAAGTTTACCATAAATTGGCATGCTGAAAACCCTGTCATTGCTGGTCAGCACGATCAGTGTATCGTGAATCGAATCCACATTGATCCGGTAGGCAAAGATCTGGCTGTTAACCCACTGGTTGGAAAACAATCCTGTCGAATCTTCATCCTGGCTCATCAGCACAGGCTCATTCTGAAGATATTCCCAGGTGAAGTTTTTATACAGGATGGCGGCCCCGTTAGGGGTTTCAACAGTATCAATAATTGCATTTACATTCCGTTGTGCAACAGAGAATATGGGGAGTAGCAAAAGTGGCAACATCCACAATTTAAGTAACTTCATTGTTTGATTGTTAGGTTCATTCAAAATATTGTCTGCAAAACTACGGGAAAATTTTGCCACATCAAACATTTAATCAAACAGATATTTTATCTTTGCATAAATTATTATCCCATATCATGCAAGCGAAGAAAAACGGAAAAATCTCGCAGATCATTGGTCCTGTTATCGATGTGGTCTTTGATGAAGATGTCAGACTGCCCAATATTTATGACGCTCTTGAAGTCACCAACCAGAAAGGTGATGCCATTGTGCTCGAATGCCAGTACGATGTTGGTGAACATACCATGCGTACGGTTGCCATGGACTCAACCGATGGTTTGCGCCGCGGAATGGAGGTGGTTGCTTTGGGCAGGCCGATCTCCATGCCGGTAGGCGATATGGTACGCGGCCGGCTGTTCAATGTTATCGGTAAACCCATCGACGGTCTTGGCGATGTATCGGAAAAGCATGTTTATGCCATCCACCGCGATCCGCCGAAATTTGATACGCTGAGTACTTCTAAAGAGGTCCTCTATACAGGCATCAAGGTTATCGACCTGATCGAACCCTATTCCAAAGGTGGCAAGATCGGACTGTTCGGTGGTGCCGGCGTCGGGAAGACGGTTATCATCATGGAACTGATCAACAACATTGCAAAAAAATATGCCGGGTTATCGGTGTTTGGCGGTGTCGGCGAGCGCACCCGCGAGGGAAATGACCTGTTGCGCGAAATGATAGAATCGGGTGTTATCCGCTATGGCAAGGAATTCGAGGAAGATATGGAAAAAGGCGGCTGGGATTTGTCGAAAGTTGACCATGAAGAGCTGCTCAAGTCACAGGCAACCCTGGTTTTCGGACAAATGAATGAACCACCGGGAGCCCGTGCCCGCGTTGCACTTTCGGGTCTTACCATGGCTGAATACTTCCGTGACGGTGATGAAAAATCAGGCGGTCGCGATATCCTCTTTTTTATCGATAATATTTTCAGGTTTACCCAGGCAGGTTCCGAAGTTTCGGCGCTCCTCGGACGTATGCCTTCGGCTGTCGGTTACCAGCCAACCCTGGCTTCCGAAATGGGGATCATGCAGGAGCGTATTACCTCCACCAAACGTGGTTCGATCACCTCGGTCCAGGCAGTTTATGTGCCAGCCGACGACCTTACAGACCCTGCTCCCGCAACCACCTTCGCCCACCTTGATGCCACAACGGTGTTGAGCCGTAAGATCTCGGAACTGGGCATCTACCCTGCGGTTGACCCCCTCGACTCGACCTCGCGTATCCTTTCGCCCGATGTAGTTGGCGACGAACATTATGATACCGCTCAGCGGGTCAAGAGAATTTTGCAACGTTACAAGGAACTCCAGGATATTATTGCCATTCTCGGGATGGATGAATTGTCGGACGAGGACAAACTGGTGGTTTCGCGTGCCCGCCGGGTACAGCGTTTCCTCTCCCAGCCCTTCTTTGTCGCTACCCAGTTCACAGGTATCCCGGGCGCCTTTGTGAATATCGAAGATACCATCAAAGGATTCAATATGATTATGGATGGCGCCGTTGATGAATACCCTGAATCGGCTTTCAGTATGGTCGGAACGATTGAAGAGGCCATTGAAAAGGGAAAAAAGATGCTGGCCGACAGCAAGTAATATCTGTAAGTGAAACGTGCAACGTGAAAGTAGAAATTATAACTCCGGATTCAACCATATTTACCGGCGATAATGTCGGCCTGATACAATTACCGGGCATTGACGGTTCGTTTGAGGTTTTGAACAACCATGCCCCCCTGATCTCCGTGTTGCAAAAGGGGAAGATCAAACTTGTGAACAAGGGTGAAAAAACGGAACAGTTTTTCGACATCAAGGGTGGTGTCATAGAGGTTCTCAATAATAAAATCCTGGTCCTTGCCGAATAATCCCTGAGGGGAAATACCGCATATGATTAAAAGGAATATCGCGTTTGCAACCCTGTTGCTGCTCCTGGCAGCGGGTGCATGTAGTAAAAATGAGCCTGTTCCCGCTGCCGGTTTTGCCTACAGCGGAGATAACGGCTTTAAAATTCCCTGTACCGTTCATTTTGCCAACCAGTCGACACTGGCCTATTCCTTTGAGTGGTGGTTTGGTGCCGACAATTCCCGTGCAACCATCGATACGGCTGGCTCCCGTTTAAAGGATCCTGTTTTCCACTATACAAGACCTGGCAAATATAGCGTAACCCTGCGGTGTTATACCGAAAGCCGCCGGGAATGGGCAGAAGTAACCAGGATCATTTCCATTGCCGATACGGTCAGGTAATACAATACCCGCATCCTCCCCCGACGATCTCTTTTTTCAATTCCAGCTTTGGCGTATCATTTTGTTATGCTCAGCAACCTGGTTATAAAACTTCCAGTGTTTGGATAAAAAAAAGGCCGCTTCGTTTGAAGCAGCCTTTTCGTATCCTATGCGGTATCGGTTAATAGAACCGTAAACGGTTATCGCTGATCTTGGCTGATTTTTCCAAAGCAGAATAGAGTGCGCCCGACGCACGCTGGGAGAAATTCTGCTCCGCCTGCATCTTTTCTGAAGCGAAATTCTCTTTGGCAGGAGCTTCCATAATGTCGGTGATATATACTGCATAAGCGCCATAGTTGCCGGTAAGCGGGCCCTGTAATTCTCCTTTTTTCATGGAGAAAAGCTTGCCCACGATTTCCATTTCACGCCCGATATTCGAACGGCCGTAACCACTTAAGGTAACCTCGGCGGTATCGATCTTGGCATTCAGCTTGCCTGCCACAGTTGCAATATCTTTGCCGGCTGACATAGCCTGTTTGATTTTGTCGGCAGCCATGTCGATTTTTTTCATGTTCTTCACCGAAGGCTCAACCCTTGGTTTGACTGCCTCGAGCGATTGAGTTCCCTTTTTGGTGATTCCTTTGAGAATGGCAATACCATATTTCCCGCTTAAATCAAAAACAGGGCTGACCTCGCCGATCTTGGTGGTTTCGGCAAAGGCCCAGCGCACCATTTCGCGGGCGGAGGTGAGACCGCTTACATAACTGTCCATTTCACGGACATTGGGAGCGGAGCGTTTCTGCAAACCCTTATCAACGGCAGCCTTTTCAAAAGCTTCAGGCGTCTTGTTCTGTCCGGCAAAAGCGCTTGCCTTCATATAGGTATCCTGGAAGGTCTGGTTGGAGGGTTCGATGGCGCGGGTCAGAACGGCTGCCTTAACTTTGGTAACCGGTTTTGACTTTTCGGTGAGCATAAAGATGGAATAGCCAATACGGGTTTCAACAACCTTCATTTCATTGGGTTTCAGTTCAATGCCAACCTTGAAGAAGGGATCGAAATTGGGATTTCCGTCAGGAAACCATTTAAGATCTCCGCCATCATCTTTGGCAGTAGGATAATCTGAATATTTTTTTGCAGCTTCAGCAAAAAGTTTGGGATTTTTTTTGAGGACATTGAACAAACTGTCAATCTTCAGCTTTGCTTCCGCCTTGCTGCGTTTCACCTTGTCGTTTCCGGCTCCTTCGAAGGCCAGCAGTATCTGGGAACCCTTCATGGAATCGGGGCGTTCCTGGACATCGATCAGTTTGGCCATATACCATGCGTTGTTGAATTCAAATGGCGGAAACACTGTGCCTGCTTTCGAGTAGAAAAACAGTGTATCAAGCTGTGCGGGAAATTTACCCTTTTTGGTAAAGGCGGTATCCAGTTTGCTGTCGGAGTTGGCACTGGCAAAATTAATCGCGTCGGAACTGGTCTGAAAATCTTTGAACAACTGGCCAACGTCGGCTGCTGTCTTTTTCCGGTCAATATCCGATGGTTTGACATCAAATACCACGTAGTCGACGTCCCGGTAGTTTTCATCCGTGAAAAAATAGACCTTGTTCTTGTCATAAAACTTCTGATAATCCTCATCGGTCAGTTTGACGGTATTGTCAGGGATCGAAGCAAGGTCGGCAGAAACGGCTAAAAGCTTAATGGCCCTTGTCTGGTTGATATAAGCTTTCTTCAAAAAGGCGGTAGGAGTATAATAACCTTTAATGACCAGGTTGTTGTATTTTGTTTCCTGGCGATCTTCCTTGATGGCTTTTTCAAAGGTCAGCCATTGGTTTTTGGCTTTGGGTTCCATCTTTTCCAGGTTCTTCAGATAATTGAGGACCATGGATGAATTATATTGCCCGGTAGCCGGATCTTTAAAGTATTGGAGGATATACCTGTGTGGTTGTCTTCCCTGGACCTGGTCAAAAAGTTCTTCGGGAGAGACTGTAAGTCCAAGTTCTTTGTATTCATTGCCCATCAGGATCTCCTTCACCGTGGTGGTCCAGGTGTTTTGTCGTACCTGGAAGGTCTCCTGGTCGGTAATTTTTTCTTTCCCGGCAGTCTCCTTCTGGGCTTCAAGATTTTTCTCAACCTTGACATTGAATTCCACATAAGGAATATTCTCTCCGTTCACTACGCCGATATCATCGGTACC
>CAIYQH010000180.1 GCA_903928285.1 uncultured Bacteroidales bacterium | reverse complement strand
CAAGTACAAAATGGGTGTCTCCTCCAGTACCGACCTGAATCAGCGGTATGGTCAGTTCCTTCAGGCCAATAGCGATTATATGCAGTCGATTTATACGGTCCTGAGTTCCAAAATCAAGCTGAATAAACTTATGGAGAAATTTTAACGTGATTTAGTGCAGGGGTTGATGTGCTGATGTCCTGATGTGCTGATCACGAAAAAATGAATACAGGGAAAAGAATAGTCAGGGAATGGGTGGTCCTTTATTATTTTTCCTAAGAATCCTGTTGCCGGGAAAAAGTGTTTAATATAACCACAAAGATTTCTATGGTTTACATAATGTTCACAAAGGATTCTTTGTGAACATTATGCTTTCTTTTTGTTTCTGTGGTTAACTGGTTTCAGGTTTTTGCAATTGAAACAGTCGAGGAATGACGGAGAAAGGAAAATAATGTTGAATTTACCCGGATGGATTTCTGGTCCATCCAGGTGAATCAAAAGGTTATTTTTTACGCGCGATACGGTTCGATCTTCTCCGCCTGATACCGGCTATCATTTGTGCATCGATCAGCAGCATGGCCGGAACGAATACCAGTGTAAGGAAGGTGGCAAAACTCAGTCCGAAAATAATGGTCCACGACAACGGACCCCAGAAGGCGACATTGTCACCGCCAAAATAGATATGGGGATTCAGTTCGGTAAACAAGGTAGTGAAGTTGATGTTCATCCCGACGGCAAGGGGTACCAGACCTAACATAGTTGCGGTAGCAGTAAGTACCACCGGGGTGATCCTGGTTTTACCAGCGTTGATAATGGCTTCTTGGGTTTTCATGCCGCGAGATTTGAGTTCGTCGGCGAATTCAACGATCAGGATCCCGTTGCGCACCACAATCCCGCCCAGGGCGACAATACCGAGCCCAGTCATGATCACGCTGATCGACATATGGAATATGGCGATGCCCAGCAAGACCCCGATCACACTGAAAATAACCTCACTCAGGATGATAAACGACTTGCTCAACGACCCGAACTGGGTGATGAGAATGAAGAAAATCAGCCCGATGGCAATCATCATCGCCTTGATCAGGAAGAGCATGGTTTCGGCCTGGTCCTCCCGCTCCCCGGTGAGGTTGATCTCGACACCCTTTGGCATCTTGTATGCCGGCAGCACTTTGTTGATGGTGGCAACCACTTCGTTTGCCGTGTAGCCAGAGAGCACCTCCGATGAGAGGGTGATCACCCGCTTGAGGTTTTTCCGCTTGATGCCGCCATAGGTATCTTTGTAGTTGATCGTTGCCACGGAGGAGATCGGGATCTGCCGGAGCAGCCCGGAATTCATATCACGGTAAGTGATCTTGGCATTGATGACCTGGTTGACATTCTTTCTTTCTTTCTCAGAATACCTTAGCTGGATCGGGTATTCATCCTCACCCTCCTTGTATTTTGAGATCTCCTTCCCGAAGATGGCTGTTCGCATCTCCAGACCGATCTGGCCGAGCGAAAGACCTTCACGGTTGGCGCGTACGCGGTCGATATCAACGATGATCTCAGGCTTGTTGTTTTCAAAGTCCGATTTCAGCTGCTCAATACCCGGTACATGAAGTGAGTCGAGGTAAGCCTTGAAACTGGAAGAGGCTGCGATCAGTTCGTCGAGGTTTTCGCTGGTGAT
>CAIYQH010000179.1 GCA_903928285.1 uncultured Bacteroidales bacterium | reverse complement strand
TTCGAAAAATAGGAGTCCTATTTCTTTATTATCAATAATTTATTGTCACAATTCAACACCATAATAGTGGTGTCCTTATGGTATCGGGGACCATCTATTGTGATCGTATAGGGCTGATTACCCGTGAGTGAGAAGGGGAGGGTGTAATCCTTTTCAACGGTCATCGTGTTGTGCGTCTGGGCGATTTGGACCGAAAGGGCTGAATCGAGTTTGTTTTCCACACTTAAGATACCTTTTCCGCTGCAGGGAGTTTCAGTTGTTTTTTTAACGCAACCGGAAAGAGTTAATAATGAGGATGCTATGATCATTGAACAAACGATGACAATATTTTTCATGGGATTAGTATTGGTAAATGCAAAAATACAATGATTCAGGCAAAAACAAAATATTTTAAATCTTTTATATTCTGACAAAAATATTTGTGTTAGGGTTGTCTGCAGATGTCGATATTTAGTAATAATTTGTTAATTTTGTTGATTCAGAGATTGTGTAGAAATTTTATCGGAAGGATTTCTACCTTACAGGCAACTTTTTGAGTGAAACTTTTGTCGTATATTCGAGTATAAAACAACAGAGCGTAACCGTCTACAAATTCCAAACTTATGTTCCATCGATTTATCCACTGCATTCTTCTGTCCTTTTTGCTGGTAGCAGCAACCCCCAAGGTTTGGGCACAGGATTGTCCGGACACACAGCCAACCATTACGGGCGCTGACATTGCCTGCGATCAGAATGCCTCGTCGGTCATTTACACCTATTCCACACCGGCCACTACCGGCACACCAACCCATTCTTATCAGTGGGTAGTCACGCCGGTCGCCGGAAGGACCATTCTGGGGTCTTCCACCCAAAACCAGTTGCAGGTGAAATGGCAGGCGGTAGGTACCTATACGGTGCAGGTTACCGAGGTGAACAATGATCCTGCATTTGCAGGATGCATCGGAAAAGTCGCCACGAAGACGATTAAGGTCCAGCCGTTACTGCATGCCTACTTTTATTACGAGTTCGATCCCCTGGGCGGTTGTTATTACAATATTGTGAATTTCACAGGGAATGTTTCCGTTTCAGCCGACCCGAATATCACCTATTCATGGAATTTCGGAGATGCCTCCCCTGTGGTTTCCGGAACAACCTATGGCGTTTTGCAGCATACCTTCCCGCCAACGTCAGGGGTAACCTATACGGTTACGCTTACGGTTACCAATTCGGCCGGACAATCAGATATGATCACCGATTATGTCTATGTCAACCCCGACCAGTATAAACCGGTTGCCACCTTTGCCAACTCAGCACAACCTCAACCGAACAACTGCCTCTATAACCCCATGTCCTTTGATGCTTCGGCCTCCCTTCCCAAACCAATAACCAATCCCGACCCTACCATCGGCATCCGCTATTATGAATGGGATTTTGACGATCCCACCTCCGGATCAAGCAACCTGGTCAATACCGGAACTCTTCCTACAGTATCGCACGTTTTCAGCACATTTGGCGTGCATCATGTTAAACTTACGGTTGTCAATACCCCCTATTGTACCGCAACTTTCACCAAAGATATTACCATCGACAACACCATCCCGACCGCTTCGTTTACCAACACCATTGCCTGCCTGGGTGAAGCAACCCAGTTTACCACAACTTCTGTTACGCCGATCGGGACCATTACCCAGCTTGACTGGATTTATGGCGACGGCACCTCCTATACCAGCACAAATCCTGCAGAGCCCATCAACCATAAATATCTGGCTCTAGGCACCTACAGTGCAAAACTGAGGGTTACCAATTCAAACAACTGCATTTCAGAATATTTTATCAAGCCTGTTTCAGTCAATCCTGCTCCCATGGCCAGTTTCCTTGTTGGAAACGCCTGCCTCGGCGAAGCGGTGGCCTTCACCAATACCAGCACACTGAATGGCGGCAGCCAGATCAGCAATTTCCTCTGGAACTTTTCTGATCCTTTATCGGGCTCAAACAGCTCAACAGATCCCAATCCCACCCATATGTTCAGTGCCCTGGGAACCTACCTGGTGAGCTTGCAGGTTACCAATACCGACGGATGCGCCAATACCTATACCATCAGCCCACCCTTGGTTGTAAACCCGAAGCCATCAGTTAACTTTACCTTCCAGAACGGTACCCAGAACTGGGAAATCCTCTTCCATAACATTACGGGAGCCTCTGTAGGAAACAACCTGGTATGGGATTATGGCGACGGAACCTATGGTTACGGGCCAAATCCATCACACGTTTACCAGGGACCCGGTAATTTCCTGGTAACCCTTACCGCCACCGACGCCATCAACGGTTGTTCAAACAGTATCCAGCAGCAGGTCAGTATCCTGGGAGCCCAGTCTGCCTTCTTTGTCACCGATTCGCCTAAATGTATCGGCGATACCATGCATTTCACCCCGCAGATCCCCGGTGGAAATATTGTCAAGGAGGTTTGGGACTTTGGCGACGGCAACACCGTATGTTACGGTGCAGTACCTTGCCAGGCATCCTTCTTCCCTGTTTTTGCCACCCATGTCTATACCCAGGCCGGCACCTTCACGGTAACCCGTACGGTGACCTATATTACCAATTTCTACGAATCCTTCAGCATCCAGGTGGTTGTATATCCGCTGCCTACTGCCAACTTCACCTTCTCCAACAACGCCTCTTTCCCCAATACCTATGCATGTGCCAACCAGGCGGTCTACTTTACCGACCTCTCCTTCTCCACCTCCGGAAATATCATCCAGTGGGACTGGGATTTCAAGGATCCGGGATCAGGAACCTACAACAGTTCCGTTCTGCAGAACCCTTCACATGTTTTCAGCGGGTTTGGCCATTACTGGGTTAGACTGCGGGTTACCGACAATGTCAATAATTGCACCGATACCATCGCCGAGGATGTTTTCGTCCATTCGCCGGTACCGGTTGGCTATACCCTTACGAACAACAGCTGTAAGAACCAGGTGGTTACCTTCTCAGCCGACCTTAGTGTGATGACACCGGCCAATATTGCCACCTGGGACTGGGATTTTGGCGACGGGACCATCCACTCGGCCAATCCCATCACGGCATCCCACCTTTATGCGGCAGCAGGAACCTATACCTCCGTGTTAACCGTAACCGACCTTAACGGTTGTACCAATTCATTGACCAAGACCCCATCTTTATACAAAGCCAGCACGTTGCCTCTATGTTCCAGCTCCTCGTAACCATGAAAGGTTGTTGTTGGCCCATTATATTCAAGATTGGCCACCATTTTGAATTTGCCTGTCGAGCGTGCCAGCTCCTTTTGCCGTTCCATGGCACGCATGAATACCGCAACATCTACACTGACCTCTTGTTCACGGCAGATATCCTGAGTCAAATCCAGGGGGAATCCATAAGTGTCGTGCAACT
>CAIYQH010000178.1 GCA_903928285.1 uncultured Bacteroidales bacterium | reverse complement strand
CGTGGTAGTTTCGCACAAAGCCCTTATCGAAGATGAACTCGAAGCCCAGAAAGCTGAAATCATCAAGAAACTGGAAAAAGGACAGATCCTCGAAGGTACGGTCAAAAACATCACCAGTTATGGTGTGTTTGTCGACCTTGGTGGCGTAGATGGCCTGATCCATATCACCGACCTCAGCTGGGGCCGCATCAACCATCCTGAAGAGATCGTCAAACTCGATCAGAAAATCAAGGTGGTTATCCTCGATTTCGATGAAAACAAGAAACGTATTGCACTTGGTCTGAAACAATTAACGCCTCACCCATGGGATTCTCTCGACCAGAATCTGAAGATTGGCGATAAAGTCCAGGGTAAAGTCGTAGTGATCGCCGATTATGGCGCATTCGTCGAAATCACAACAGGTGTTGAAGGTCTGATCCACGTATCAGAAATGTCCTGGTCACAGCACCTGCGTACTGCCCACGATTTCCTTAAAGTCGGCCAGATCGTGGAGGCTGTCATCCTGACCCTCGACCGTGAAGAACGCAAAATGTCGATGGGCATCAAACAGCTGATTCCCGATCCATGGGCCAACATCCGCGAGAAATACCCGCTTAAATCGAAACATACCGCCACCGTTCGCAACTTTACCAACTTTGGAATTTTTGTTGAACTTGAAGAAGGTGTTGATGGACTGATCCACATTTCTGACCTCAGCTGGTCGAAAAAGATCAAGCACCCTGCCGAATTTACCAAGATCGGTGAAACCATCGAAGTGATGGTACTCGACGTCGACGTTGAGAACCGCCGCCTGAGTCTCGGCCACAAACAACTGGAAGAGAATCCCTGGGATGTTTTCGAAAACGTATTTGCCGTCGGTTCCGTGCATCTTGGCACCATTGTCAGCCTGAGCGACAAGGGAGCCATCATTGCCCTGCCTTATGGTGTTGAAGGATTTGCTCCCCTGCGTCATCTTGGTAAGGAAGATAACTCCCTTGCCAAGGAAGAAGATGCAATGGACTTCAAGGTAATCGAATTCTCGAAAGAGAACAAGAAGATCATCCTTTCGCACAGCAAAATCTACCAGGATGTTGCCAATGCTGAAAAGAACAAAGAGGCTAAAACAGGTCTGAAGAAGGAAAGCGATACCAAAAAGGCCGTCAAGAAACTCAAGGATAACCTCGAGAAAACGACCCTTGGCGATATTGATGCCCTTGCCAACCTCAAAGCTGATATGGTGAAGGCCGAAAACCTGGCACGTGATGCCAAACCGGCACAACCTGAAGTAACCCCTGATGTTGAGCCAACCAGCGAAGAAACGGTGACCGAATAATTCATCATGAACTTTTCGTTGACGGTGCTGGGCAGCAATGCAGCCATCCCGGCAAACAACAGAAAATTAAGCGCTCATTTGCTCAATGCAAATGAGCGCTTTTTTTTAATCGATTGCGATGAAGGAACACAGTTCCAGCTCAGGATGTTTCATATCTCCATGCAACGGATCCGGCGCATTTTTATCAGCCACCTTCACGGAGATCATTTTTTCGGTCTCATCGGGCTACTGAACTCCATGCACCTGCTCGGCCGTAAAGAGGAACTACACGTGTACGCCCCCGCCATGCTAAGGGATATCCTTGATGTCCAACTGGAAGCCTCCCAGACCACGCTGCAGTTTCCCCTCATTTTTCACGCCCTGCGCTTTGATCAACAGGAGTTGCTGTTCGAAGACGGACGAATCCTGATCCATAGCTTCCCCCTGAAACACAGTATCCCAACCTGCGGATTTTTATTCAGGGAAAAGAACCCGCCCCGCAAGGTCGGCGTTGCCAGGTCATACGCCTATTGCAGTGATACCGCCTATTCAGAAGAGATCATACCCTATGTTCAGGAGGTCGGGTTGCTCTATCACGAGGCAACCTTTATGCAGGCGCTGGCGGCAGCTGCTGCCGATAAATTTCATTCCACAGCGATGGAGGCTGCTAACATAGCCTCCCTAGCCGGAGTGAAAAAACTGCTGGTAGGC
Organism: uncultured Bacteroidales bacterium; assembly: GCA_903928285.1. Taxonomy (GTDB): domain Bacteria; phylum Bacteroidota; class Bacteroidia; order Bacteroidales; family FEN-979; genus CAIVAT01. The sequence continues at coordinate 5,519 of CAIYQH010000178.1, read as the reverse complement.
CATTTTTCGGCACGTTATGAGGATATCGGACCATTACTGGCTGAAGCACGCACCATTTTTCGGGAAACATACCCTGCCGAAGAGGGAATCGTAATAAATATCTGACAGGTTTTAATAAATTGTATAATTTTGCCATGAATTTGTTACTGGTTCGCCGACCCTGTTCATGGATTGGCGTGAAAAGGGAATCCGGTTTGATTCCGGAGCTGTTCCCGCAGCTGTAAGCTCTCATTGAATTGCCGGCCTCTTGTTGTCACTGTTCCGCCTTGCCGGGATGGGAAGACCCCGGACAAACGAGCAAGCCAGAAGACCTGCCAATGACAATTTTTCGAAGCTTTCGGGAGAAAAAGCAAAGAATATAAACCTAAATATTAATTTTTACGTTCCATTATAACTCTCCTCTTAACGATGATCCGACAAGTGGTTTTTCTCCCCCATTTGGTTGGTCCGTTATAAGACCTGTAAAACTGTAACTATGAAAACAAACCTGAACCTTATTGCAGCAATCCTGATGCTCACAGGCATGATCTCCTCCTGTAAAAAATCTGAGAGCAATACTACCAACACACCTTCCGGGCCCTTTGCCAATGGGGCGTTTATCTCCAACGAAGGAACCTACGGACACCCAAATGCCTCTGTCAGCTATTTTGATTTTGCAGCCGATTCAGTCCGAAATTCGATCTATTCGATCGTAAACAACCGCAGCCTCGGACAAGTGCTGCAGTCCATCTATATCAGCAACGGCAAAGCCTATATGGTTCTTAACCTGTCTGATACGGTTGCCATCACCACGGTTGATGATTTTAAATCCGCCGGGTTTATTACCGGTCTCAACTCCCCGCGCTATATGACATCCTATAAAAGCAAAGGTTATATCACCCAATGGGGCGACAGTGGCGTTGTAAAGGTAGTCGACTTAAACCTGCATACCATTCTGAGTACCATCAAAGTTGGCACGGGACCGGAGTTTACGCTTGTTGCCGGCGGTAATATACTGGTATGCAACGGGGGCGCCTATGATGTTGATTCTACCATTTCCATTATCAACCCCAGTACCGACAAGGTGTCCCAGACGATCCAGGTCGGCCATAATCCAAAGGAGATGGTTATTGACAGGAACAACAATATATGGGTGGTTTGTTACGGTTATATCAAATACGACAATAATTTTAACATCATCCTGGAAACCCCGTCAAAACTGGTGAAACTCTCCGGGCAAAACTACCAGAAACTCGGCGAATATATTATTTCCCAGCATTCCCATCCGCAACATATCGATATCAGCATGGATAGGTCCACGGTATATTATGGAGGAGGATTTGGCTTTACCGGGATCTATGCCGTGAATATCACAGCCGTGTCCCTGCCGGCCACGCCGCTTATAGGGACAAAGCAGTTTTATGGTTTCAACGTCAATCCCCGCAACGGCGATATTTTTGCACTTGACGCAACCGATTACACCAGCCATGGAATACTGTTCCGGTATTCATCCGACGGAACCCTGGAAAAACAATACAATACGGGAATCGCTCCCAACGGGGTTGCCTTCCATTAATGATTGCTGAATTGTGGAATCATGCCGTTACCTGAGAACCAGTTTCACGGCATCAGAGAAATTTTCACTGCTTAAATGGAGGATATAGATTCCCCGGGGGAGGCTGCTGACATCAAAATCAGTTTCCATTGAAGGATTGGCCGCCCGGTCCAGATGACCTGCCAGTACCCTGTTTCCCAGCATATCCATCAGTTCAACGGTTACATGGACAGCTGAATTCTTTACCTTTATCCTGAACTTGCTGAAGGCGGGGTTTGGATAGACCGAAAAATCAGGGTTTTGTGCATGTTCACCTATCCCCAAGCAATCGTTAAACGAAAAGATAAGATGAATGGTTGCGCTGCTTTTGCAGCCATTCACACTGGTAACCTCGACCGAATAGGTCTGGATGTCGTATCCGATTCCTGTGGTTGCGGCTGTGATGGTACGACTGGTTACGCCGGTTGACCAACGATAGGTTGATCCGGGGTTTCCGGCGTCGAGCCTGACTGTATCATAAATACACACTGTTGAATCAGCCGGCCCAAGGTAGATCAGGGGCAGCGGGTAAACAACCACGCTGGTATTGCCCGTAACCTGGTTAAACCCGTCGTTCACCGAAAGGTGGTAGGTTGTGGTCTCCTGCGGAACAACGACAGGATCAGCCTGGGAGGAGGCGAAGCCGGCAGGCATTGAACTCCAGACATAGGTGTAATTTGAAGATCCACCCCCGGATAATGAAAATAGTTTGACGGTGTCGCCCAGACAAACCGCATTGGGTTCTGCAACAGGGTTTACCGAGAGGGGGCCGCCTGCTACCGATACAATAACCTGTGAGGCAGGACTGATGCAGCCGCTCATCGCGTCGGTGACTTTAAGCAGGTATATGATGGTATGGGTCATGTTCCCGGTGGAGGGGGAGGCGAGGGCAGAGGTGAAACCGGGAGGATTAGAGCTCCAGGAGTAGGAATAATTTCCATAACCACCACTGGCTATGCCATGCAACGTCGTGCTTGTGCCATTCGGGATGGTAATGTTCGGCCCGGCATTGGCCACGGGGATCGGATGAACAGTAACAAGAGCGGTGTCAAATACCGAATGCTGGCAGAGATCGGTCACTTCGACACTGTAAGTGTTGATCCCGACCGGAGGTGTCAAGGTGACAATGCTGTCGTTTCCCGGTATGTTCCAGTGATATACCAGGGGCAGGATGCCACCGCTTGTGTTGGCCTTTAACACGATATTCCCGCCGTAACACAGGGTCGTATCGCGGTTTTGTTCAATGGTTAAGGGCTTGGAATCTTCGATGTAAACCGTATCCTTCTTAATGTTTCCATCACAGGAAACCTGGTTCAGGGTAAGGATCACGGTTCGCTCCCCCTTGACCACGGGATCATCAACGGGGTGGATGATGACATTCATGCTGTCGGTTCCGGCGGGGAAGGTGATGTTATCGGCAATATGCGTGTAATCAATGCCATTGACAGCGGTACCCCCGATGGTATAATGAACCGTATAGGGATAATCAAGCAGCGACATCAGTCTGAAATTGATGGCAATGTCGTTGCATCCCTCAACAGCCTTATTGCCCAGCGGCGGGATGGTACTGTTGTTGACCATGTTGATTCCCGGACTGCTGAAGCTGTTTTGTTCAAGGAATACACCGGAATCGAGGATATGGTCAACCGCATCGCCGATTGCCAGCTTTATATGGTAGGAGACACAGGGTTGAACCGCATACCATGATGAAAACACATGCGTAAGGCCATCATATTGAAAATAGGGGGCGCCGGTTGGATTGGTCCATCGTGATGCCGTATTGGCACAGACATTGTTGATGGTGACATAGGAACCAAGTTCGCCGGGCATCCGGGCAATATTAACACTGCTGTCGGAGAAGGTGCCGGCGATGCCGGGGCCGCTGAGGAAAAATCCGAAAGCATCATTGATCGAGTTGCAATATTCGAAGAACTCTTCCGAGGCGAAAACATAACGAAACCTGACGGTATCAAACTGCGGGATAAAGTCAAATTCAATCACGGCCTTATCATAGGTACTGCTTCCTGCGATCAGCGTCAGATCGGGGTCGCCGGATCCACCACTGTTAAATCCAGCCCCCGCAGAATTGTTGGGGCCGATTGCAATATTCGCCTTCCCGGAGGTCATCAGGATACCCCCGGTTAATCCCAGTTGGCCGGTTGCCATCCCGGCAGTAGCAAAGGTTCCGACCTGGTCGGAAGTAATGGTTGACGAACTCCCGTTAAAGGTTGCATTGCTGATGGTTATGCCGGCGCCTACCAGGTAGTTCTGCACCAGTTGCTGCGGTGTCATACCCATGGCTGATCCCTGCACCACCGTCAGCTGAGCCTGCAAATCCGGCGCTGCCCATAAGAGACCCGCAACCAGTATCCATCCAAAACTTATCTTCCTGATATAACATTTCATGGACCCGTGATTTTCTCAGTTTTAAACAACCAGGCATCTTTATAGGTTTTCTTGACCTCTTTGAGTTTTGTCATAACCTCAGGCTTTGAGCTGGATTCAAAGACCGAAATCCTGATTTTATCATCCCGGGTGATAACCTTTGCATCTGGATATTCCTGAACTTTCAGGGTATTGACCAATTTAGCAGCCGCTTCCATCGACAGGTTTGTTTTGACGATAATGTAGTAGGTTTTGGCAACGGTATCCGTATTGCTTACCGGAACGACAGCTTTTAGGAGTATGGTATCAGCCGGCTTTTTGGGAAGCGTGTCGGTTTTAACAGTTTTTACTGCACTGATCCTTGGTTTCCTGACAACAACAGCGGGTTTTGTCGTGTCCTTTGTCTGGATTACTGGGATATTGCCGCAAACATAAGCTGTGCCTGCCGGATCGGCAGATTCTCCAAACCAGGCGCAGGCATAGTTTTCATAGAGGGCGATTCCGATGGCATTCCAGGGATTTTCCCTCCATTTACCAGTATTCAGCAGGAAACTGTTAAAATACGCTTCGGTTTTCCAGACCATCATAACGGTATCGGCAACCAGCGGGGAGTTCTCCCAGTAAACAATTTCATATGCCCTGGCCGGGTAGGTCGTTAGCTCACGGGGTTTATCCCAGACCGAATTTTTCTTGTTTTCATCACGGGGATAACAAAATGGTTTCCAGAAGCTTTTATCTGACCACGAGTGGGAATTGCAGGCCCCCTGATCGGGATGATGGAGCATCAGATCTTTCGCATGCAGGGTTGCAACGTAGCATAAGGATTTGGAGAGCTGAAGAGGAGGAAGGTCGTTTTGCCGGCGATAATCATTGATCCTGGTAAAAAGGTCCATAACCGTCTGGCTGATACAGAAATTCACTGGTACCGGTTTTCCCTGTACTGCGGCAGTCTGGCCGAAGCTGTTCAGCTGAAGGGCGGATGCAAGGAATAGCAACCCTACAAGGTGCAAATTAAAGGTAAATACAGTTTTTTTCATCTTTTGTTTAAAGAACCATTATCCTTACTGGCGCTCACCACCAGCCTGTTTTCCCGGTCTAACAGCCTGGCATAAAAAGAATATGCTCCCAGGCAATTTTCAATTTTCAGCAGCAGCTCATTCCAGCCCTTTTTCAAGGGCAGCTGGATCTCCACCTGGTCGGGTTCAGCCACCCGTTCACCAAGATAACGATAGACCTCTTTGTTGTTGATAAAGACCTTTGAACCATCGTCGGATCCCAGGAACATGGTCACCTTGCGGTCTTCCTGTGAAAAGAGGTAGGTAACAGCATAGCTAACCACCATTTCCGAAGGGTTTATCGTTTCAACAAGGGATATCAGTCCGCTCGCTGGTGTTTGTACGAAATTCCAGTGAATAGGTTTCCTTCCGGCACCCTGATATTCCTTCCGGAGGTCAACAATTTTTTCAGGAAGATAGACGGAATCAATTCCGCGGCGACCCGATCCGGCCTTCCGGATGTTCGGAAACGGTCCTAAAATGTTCCATTCCGGGATGTAAACCCT
>CAIYQH010000177.1 GCA_903928285.1 uncultured Bacteroidales bacterium | reverse complement strand
TATACATTGTCGAAAAAGATAAGCCTGGCGTTTGACCGTTTACAGGCTTCAATCGCATGCGATACCATGCGGGGCCAGCTTTTCTCCCATATCTTATGATTATAAGGGAGTCCTGCACAAAGGAACACGGTATCCGATCCGCGCACCGCATCGATGGTCTGGCTAAGATGTGTCAGGTCGGCGCAAATAGCGCGGGTACCCGGTAAGCTGTATCCTCTCCTGGATACAAGCCTGACCTCCTTTCCGCAGGCAGTCAGTTCTTTGGTCAGGGCATTTCCAACAGCGCCACCAGCGCCAAGTATTGTAGCAATATTCATCATGGGGAAGTTACATTGAAGTTGACAAAATCAGCATTGTTGCAGGTGGTAAAAATAAAAATAATCAGAAGGAGACTGATCGATTACTGGATTAACAAATCATTAATTATGATCCAGTTCCAACTGCTTTTTTATCTGTTCGTTAATGTTTTATTAATGGTTTCTTCTTGATTCATTAACATGCCAATGAGGGTTTAGTTTTTACTTTGCCCCATGAAAATATTACAGATATTCCTCCTTTTCATCTTTCTTCAAATGAATCTTTTCGGAGCTGTAATCCGCAGATCTGTTTTTAAAGTTGAATCCGGGGAACACCTTGCCGGGGCCCCTGTAATCCTGGAATATTCAACCTTACCCTCTGTTTTATCAGCAGTAGCGGTCAGATTGTCTGTTCAATGTCTAAATCCAAAAAATAAACTTCGCAGATGTTAAAAAATACACTCAGGCTATTAATCCTTTTTTGCCTCCCGTTCATTGCCTGCCTCAAGGTCAATGGAACTCAAATATCACGTTCCTGCAATCCGGTTATGGATTCTGTTTCAATTCCAAACCGTCCGTTAAAAATCCTGTCCTGGAACATCGGAATGCTGCCGGTTGTCGATATCTTCAAGGAAAAAGATGAGCGGCCGCAAGCCATCGCCAATGCACTAAGTGTGAATGATTATGATATCATTGTTTTCCAGGAGGCCTTTACCTTTTATGGCCGGAATGTCATCAGCCGGAAATTGCAAGATCAGTATCCCTATGCCTATGGTCCTGTCAATAAAACCACAATTTCCCTGAAAATAAACAGCGGAATCTGGATCCTGAGCAAAATCCCTTTAAAGACAATGAAGGAGATCGAATTTACAGTCTCTGCCGGAATGGACGGACTTGCCAGGAAAGGCGCCGTATTGCTCGGGGGACAGTTTTGCGGCGCCCCATTCCAGCTCATTGCAACCCACCTGCAGGATGACGAGTATCCTCAGGTCATACGGGAACAGCAACTTTCTGAAATTCATGAAAAGCTGATAACTCCCTTTTCCGAACTGGGAACGCCACAGATAATCTGCGGTGATTTCAACACCGATGAAAAGATGGCGGCAGATTACCGGGGGATGCTGGGTATCCTCGATGCCGAGGATTGCGGCATCAGCGGAACGATGAAGACCACCTTCGACGATGAATCCAATGATGTTTATAAATCCCCGCACCCTGATCCGCGGAGAATTGATTATGTCATGACCCGGAATTCAAGGTTCATCCAATGGATCAATGAGCGCGTGGCTGTATTGAAATCGAAATGGGGTGAGAATAAGGAATATCTTTCCGACCATAACGCGCTTGAGGCCGTGATCCAGTTTAAAAATCAGGATTATCTGACAAAAGTTTTCAAATAACCGGTCCGTCAGATTCATCACCGGTTCTTTTTCATCTTATAAATGCAATCATGTTAGGCTGGATTCTCCATAAACATTCCGATTTCCTGATAAAACCTGAAACCTACGAGATACAGAAACTCATCGGGGAAGGGGAAAAAGTTGGTATTGAAATCCTTGTACTTCAGCCTGAACAGATCGAGATCATTGTAAACCGCGATGACCGTAAAAGTATCTTTGTCAATGATGTCCCGACTCCCCTGCCCGATTTTATTATTCCCCGGATGGGCGCGGGTACCACCTATTTTGCGCTGGCGCTGATACGACACCTGGAAAAACTGGGGGTTTATTCCTTTAATACGGCCAGTTCGATTGATATCGTGAAGGATAAACTTTACCAGTTCCAGATCCTGGCTGAATCGGGGATGCCCATCCCCAAGACCATGCTCGCCAAATTCCCCCTCGATCTGCAGGTGGTCGGAAAGCACATCGGGTATCCTGTCGTCGTGAAAACCCTTTCGGGCTCGCAGGGAAGCGGTGTATTCCTTTGTGAAACCCATAATTCGCTGGAGGAGTTGATGCATATGATTGAAAATTCCAACCCGAATGTCAACCTGATCTTCCAGGAATTTGTAAAAACAAGTCATGGAAGGGATCTGAGGGTTGTAACCGTCGGTGGCAGGGTGGTGGGAGCCATGATCAGAACGGCTGCTGACGGTAACTTCAAGGCGAATTATTCCAGGGGCGGAACTGTTCAAAAATATGAAATCACTCCTGAAATCGAATGGCTGGTGCTGGAGATCGCCCGTAAACTGGATCTCGACATTGCCGGGATCGACCTGCTGTTTGACGGCAATGGCTTTAAAATATGTGAGGTAAACTCCTCCCCCTGTTTTGAAGGACTCGAACTGGCATGCGAAAAAAATATTGCCCGGGAAATAATCCAATTTGTCAAACTACGGCTTGACATGAAGGGCAAAGCAAAGTAATCATCATCGAATATTCCATTAATTTCAACAGAAAAAATGAAAAACAACCGTTCAGTTACAAAAACCGACCAGCTCGACGCAAGAGTTGAACTGTCAAAATATCAGTATGCTGTTCCCAAGTCAAAACTGTCGTCAGGATCCTTGAACAATAAATATCCGGTAATCCTCGACGGGGGTAAAACAATCATCTTTATCTCCGACCGGGCCAAGGAACCTGAAATAAGAGAAAAATATGCAATCCGGAAGGAGAACAGGATGCCTGCCCGTGCCGTTAAAGCTGCTATTTAACTTCATCATCCGTTGCAGGTCCCTGGACTTTTGAAAGGGATTTGATGGTTTCTGCAGGGATATCAAGCGTATCCGTAATAATCAGTACATCAAGGCAGTTATTGAACAGCGGATCGACATTAAATCCGATTACTTCGGAATTAATGCTCAGGTATTTCTTCAGCAGTACCGGGAATTGAAATGGAGGGTCAAAGGCCTGGATAAAGTTATCGAGCAAACTGATTTTGTCACTGGTGACTTTATGGAACACCTTTTTCTTTATAACGGGATTGGCTTCGGGAACAAATTTTTTCCTCGGGGTGAAAAATGCAGCTAATTCCTTGTTATAATAATTCTTCTTCAGAAACTCCACCGTCAGCGCTTTTGACAATTTCAAAGCCAAGCTTTTGCGCCTGGCTTGCGGTCTGGGAACCCACGACGAAAAGCGGCACATCGCGCCGGCCGGTGCGCCGCGCCAAAGCGCGCACGCCATTGGCGCT
>CAIYQH010000176.1 GCA_903928285.1 uncultured Bacteroidales bacterium | reverse complement strand
TTTGCATTGCCTGCATTGTTTGCATTGCCTGCATTAAAAAATCTCCTGTGCCTGCAGATAAAATCCCTGTGAAAACTGGCCGAGACCAAAATCAATAAGAATATTGGTACGGTCGTGTTTTCCGACCATGATGCGGAAACCGAAGCCGGCGCCGGGTTTAAAGAAGCCAAACAGAGGTACGTGGGCGTCGCGGCTCGAGGCGGTAGCGACATTGGCAAAAAGCACCCCTCCGACGATGCGGGAACAGGTTGAAATCGGAAAGCGGTATTCCATCTCTCCATACATAAAATCCTCGCCGCGCCACCGTCCCTGCGCATAACCCCTTCCTGAAGAGTTCATCTGGTCAAACCCGTTCGACATCAGGTTCAGGTAGGGCAGATCGCCTGATACCTTGTAGCAACCGTAAACCCAGAAAGCCAGCAGGTGGCGCGGAACCTGGGAGGAGAGTCCGATGTAGGTGCGGAATTCAGCCCACAGGCGCGATCCGTCGCGGTTACTGCCGAGGACTGTGAAGTTGGAAAGGTAATTGACATTGATATAGATGCCCTTATATGCATTGATAATGTTGTCGCGCGAATCGTAAGCAAAATTAAGGCTGATCCCCGACGTGGTATAGTGTGCCGGGTTGAATTTATGCAACAGGGAATAGGCATAGTGCGGGGTCATGACATAATGGGCAGGGTCGAGATTGAGAAAATCATCATGGATATCATAATAATGGTCAAAATGGTAACCGGCTCCTGCAAAGAAATGGCTTGCCACCTCCCTGAACAGGATGTTGTGCAGCCTGATCCAGTTATACCGCATCGGGTAGCGGCCGTTGTTGTCATAACTCTCCTCATTCGCAGGGTCAACGGGCGTATCCGGGTTATAAGCCTTTGGCCCGGTACCCAGCCCGTAGGTGGGCAGGCGGAAGATGTACCACCGCCAGTCGGTTTGGATAAACCATTTATTCCTGTCGAGGAACATGTTACTGCGGACCAGGAAAATAAGCTGTTTGTTGGTAGTCCAGAGCAGCTGCGTGGCACCCGCCGAAAGCTTGGTAGCAGGGTCATGGCCTATCGGCCAGGAGACGGAGGCACCCGCTCCGAACTGGAACCTGGTGGTGGGAGAAAATCCGATCAGCGGAAGCACGATGGCCCTGACCTTCTGGGATGGGATCTCAGGATCGATGACCTTTTTTCTGGAAATAACATCGAAAATATCTTTCTGGGGACAGTCACTGATCGTGGTAAGCGAATCGTGCACCATCCTCTCCTGCCGCTCCTGGGCCATGGAAAAATATCCACACCCTAACAATATGATAATGAAAATATATCGGAAAATTGCAGGTTTCATCGGGCTGCAAAATTAGCAAATTAATTGCTTTTCCTTAACTTTGTATGCGTAAGAAATATGAAAATCCAGTTTTTCAAATACCAGGGAACCGGCAATGATTTTATCATCATTGATAACCGGTTGATCCATTGGGAGCCAGCTAAAGATGAGGTTTCCAGGCTTTGTGACCGTCATTACGGTATCGGGGCCGACGGGCTGATGCTGCTTGGTGAAAGGGACGGGTTTGATTTTGCCATGCGGTATTTCAACTCCGACGGGAACGAAAGCACCATGTGCGGTAACGGAGGCCGGTGTATGACAGCCTTTGCCAGGTTTCTCGGGATGATTGATACCATGGCGCGGTTTTGGGCTGTGGATGGCATTCATGAGGCCGAATTCACCGATCCGCTTTACAGGCTGAAAATGAAGGATACGCGGATTGAGATAGCCTTTGAAGACGGTTACCTGGTAAATACAGGGTCACCCCATTTTGTCGTATTTACCACGAATGTTGACAGCCTTGACGTATTCAGCGCCGGCCGCCTCCTGCGGTATGACGACCGGTTTACGCCGGAAGGAGTAAATGTTGATTTTGTTGAATTCCGGGAGGATGGTTTATTTGTCAGGACCTACGAACGGGGTGTTGAGAACGAGACCCTTTCATGCGGAACGGGGGTGACCGCTTCGGCCATTGTTGCTGATTACCTGATCCCAGGAAGACAGGAATTTTATCCTGTCAGAACGTTGGGGGGTGATCTGCGGGTCAGTTTTAGGCAAACCAACGGTACATTTTCGGGTATATGGCTGGAGGGACCGGCCCTGCTGGTTTTCCAGGGGGAGTTCCTTCTGTAGACCGTGAAATCGTGCTTCCGGCAGCCACGGGGAGCGCTAATTTAAATATGATGAAGGATTTGCTGACTGGACCGAATATCAGGTTGCGCGCATTGGAGCCGGGCGATGTCGGGGTGCTGTATGAATGGGAAAATGACACCTCGATCTGGGATGTCAGCAACACCCTGACACCCTTTTCAAAATTCCAGCTGGAGGAATATATTTTAAATGCACAGAATGACCTCTATGCTACAAGGCAGTTACGGCTGATGATCGTAATTCCCGGTCAGGATGATAAAGAACAGGCAGTGGGAACCATCGACCTGTTTGATTTCGATCCGTTCCACCTCAGGGTGGGAGCCGGGATCCTCGTCCGTGAACCTTTCCGTCAGAGAGGCTTTGCCGCCGAAGCGTTACAGATCCTGATCCGGTATGTATTTTCGGTTTTGCATCTGCACCAAATCTATTGCAACATCACCCCCGACAACCTGCACAGCCTGCACCTGTTTCAAAATGCCGGTTTTGAGCAGTGCGGCACTAAAAAAGAGTGGATCGGCGATGATGGAGAATGGAAAGATGAGTGGATGTTTCAATTGATCAACCATGATGCATAAATTTCTCGCCCCTTACCGCGATAACCCCTCCCGCTCCCTTTGGAGCGACCTGATGCCCTTCATCCTGGTCGGGGCGATGCTGCTGATACTTGCCGCATCTCTTCTGCGCTTATACCTATCAACGACAAGGCCGGTGATAGACCTACATGGCCGTCATAAATGCTATTTTTATGTCCACACAGGTTCGGGATTTTCAGCTGTCAGGGATTCACTTGTAAAATCGGGATACCTGGTTCATCCCCGCGAATTCGAGTGGCTGGCCAGGAGAAAGCATTATACCGATAAGATCAGGCCCGGCCGTTACCTGCTGGAGGACGGCATGCGCAACAACGCGCTCCTGAACATGCTGCGGGCGGGCAAACAGGAGCCGTTACGGATTACCATCCAGGGGGTTAGAAATGCGGGAGAACTTGCCGGGTCGCTGGGGCGGAGGCTGGAGGTGGATTCTGCACATCTGATGCGGTTTTTCAATGACCCCGCCACCCTGAACCGTTTCGGGGCGACTCCTGCCACGCTGCTGATGATGTTTGTTCCAAATACC
>CAIYQH010000175.1 GCA_903928285.1 uncultured Bacteroidales bacterium | reverse complement strand
TCTCAAACCGTAAAAAACCGGACGCCTGTCCAAAAACACTGGTTAGTGAACTTTTTGAGATATAATAATAGCCATCGAGGAATGAACCTATTCCTCCCGATATGATCAATTGCCGGCATTTCGGGGGTCTCTCCCCGTTTTCCATAGAATTCACCCAACCCACCATCTCCTCTGCTGTATGACCCACCAGCGCCAGCGGGGCATAAAGCTCCTGCCGTTGCTGTGTACCTCGCGCCAGCTCGATCCGTGCAAAGTTGGTGCCACCGAATGCGGCAAATTCAACGGCTTCAACAGGCAGGTCCATCAGCCGGCGCAGACTTTCAGGTCCCATCCCCTGTCCAACCTCCTTGACGATGACCTTCAGCCCGGTGAGCGCGAGAAAGGCCTCTATTGTTTCAATGGGTGGATGTTTCAGCACATCTCCCTCCTGCTGCAGCCACTCCTGGACCGGATTTACATGAATGATCAGACCGTCGGCACGCAACCGCCCAACCAGCTCGGATAGCTTGTCATAACTTCCGTCTGCAACCATCTCCTCCACCTGCACGATGCCAATGTTGGCATAGAAGGGCAGATCAGGGCCGATGATGTCGCGCATATTGAAATCGCCGAAATAACCGGGTTGTTCAAGCAGGATCCTGCACGAGCCCAACCCCATCCCCATGCCAAATTCCTGACATGCCCTCGCCAGGTTGCTGTTGATCGTCCGGGCCAGTTTCGTCCCTCCCGTCATGCTCGATACCCACATGGGAACCCGCAACTCCTTGCCAAGAAAAGAAAATGGCGTTAATGCTCCCTTTAGGTGCGACCCCAGCAAGGGTTCATAGGTGAACCTCCTGTCGGAAAGTACACCGGGAACCTGCGATGAAAAGGCTAATTCTATATGATCTGCTTTACGTTGCTCCATAAATCAATATGACATGATCTTCAACAGGTTGAAACAGTATTGAAAATCAAATTTGTCCCCGGGATCAGCATGAAAAAGGGTACAGAGGCTCCATTCCCGGTATCGCAAAAGTAACCATTTCAAAACAATACCCTGGCATTTGCCGCTAAAAAAATCGCTGCAAAACTACAAAAAATATCATTTTAAGCATTACAGTACCTGTTAAACATAATCATCTCCGTAACGATCAGGAAACAGTTCAGGATATCGTTGACACCCTTTCTCCTTCTCCTTCCGGGAAAAGAACGGGGATGAGGTCATTAAACAGCGGTTTGCCGCCCCCCCCTGAGCAAGGCCAGCATAAAGGCCAGCCCGATGACAAAAAATATCCCTATCGCCAACACCGAGTAGCGCATATTCCCGGTGATTGCCTCAATGATGCCGAAGCTGAAGGTCCCGGTAACCGTCGCCATCTTTTCCATAACGTCGTAAAAACTGAAGAAGGAGGTATGGTCGGTGGTCTCCGGGAGCATCTTGGAATAGGTTGAACGGGCAAGCGACTGCGAACCGCCCATGACGAGGCCGATAAAGAGCGCTGTAATAATAAAACCTGCCGCGTTGCTGATAAAATAGGCGCCAATAATGATCAGGATCCACATGGTCACCGACAGGATCAGCGCCCTGAGGTTACCGATCCTGCCCGAAATCCTTGCAAACAGCCATGATCCGAGTATGCCAACGAGCTGGATCACCAGGATGGTCGGGATCAGTACATCCTCCTTCAGCCCCAGCTCCTTTTCGCCGTAGGTAGCCGCCATGAACATGGTGGTAAGCAGTCCCATCATCACGAAAAAGAAACCTGAAAGATACATGCTCAGCTGAAACGATTTCCGCACCTGGCCAAAAACTGTTAACAACTCCTTGTATCCATTGATAACGACACTGGCGTGGTTGTTCCGTTTGCGGAAGGTGTATTTGGGAAGCCTGGCAAAGGTGATGCGGGAAAATCCGGCCCACCACAGGAACACGCTGAGGAACGACAACCGTGCAGGCAATCCCGAAGTTGGAGGAATCCCGAACCATGCGGGTTTCATGATGAGGGCCAGGTTTGCCAGCAGCAGCAATACACTTCCCAGGTAGCCCATCGAATAGCCGCGGGCGCTGATCCGGTCCTGTTCTTCCGGTTCGGCGATCACCGGCAGGAAGGAGTTGTAGAACACGATACTGCCGCCATACCCGAGGGTTCCCAGTGCAAAGGCGATAATGCCCAGCTCGATATTGGAGCCGTCAAAAAAAAACAGCATGCCGCACGACACCGCGCCGATCCAGGTGAAGGCCTCCATAAAGGCCTTCCGGCGGCCGGTATAATCGGCCATCGAGGAGATCAGCGGCGACCCCACCGCCATCAGCAGGTAAGCCGCCGCAATGGCCCACGAATAGAGGACCGTATTGATGACGTGCGCACCAAAAAAGCTTACGGTAAAGTCGTTCCCATGGCGGGTCACCGTGTTATAATAGATCGGGAAAACCGTTGAGGCGATGGTGAGTTGGTAAACCGAATTGGACCAGTCGTACATCACCCAGCCATTGATCACCCTCTTGTCGCCCTTGCGGATGGGCGCAACCTCTTTTCGTTTAAACATTGATGAATACTGGTGTAATGAATAATGCTCCTGGTGCCGCAAACTTATGAATTTTTCAGTGATTATTCGCTATTGGCCGCCTGACGACCCATTCAACCGCGCAGGATTTCTGCAGCCAGCAACCATATTTTTCCCTCCTCGGCAGGAATTCCCAAAATCCATAGTATATTTGGTTCATGTTATATTGATTTATGATCAATCATAAAAAAGGATTAATATTCAACTTGCTTTATGAAGGACTTTTTTACAAAACTAGGGATTTCGGGAGTGGTTCTGGCCATCTTCCTGGCGATCATTTCACTGTTGTGCATCTATTTTTTCATCACCCTCGACAGAAGCCAGAAGGAGCTTGAACAGCAGGGTTACCAAACCCTGGAAAAGCTTGGTTCTTCCATCAAGCAAAAGGATGCCATCTACCAGACAGTGGTAAAAAACCTGTTTCCCTATGTGGAAATCTCCCCCGAAGATTCGCTGCCGATGATCCCGGCCGGGTTCGGTGTGATCGCCGAGAGTCTTAAACCACTTGACAAACTGGATACCAATCGAACCGACCAGCTGATATATAAACTGACAGCCCGGAAAAAATCTGAAAAGAACAGCCAACCGGGCAATCCGGTTAAGTCTGCGGTTAAGGGGAAACCAGGTGCGATGGCGTTGTCTCCGGCCGATACTGTCAGGACCGCTGCATCTGATAAAAAAAAGAAAGACAGCATTCTGATGCAGGTTCCCTGGAGCGACTTCATGAGCCAGCTGATGCACCGCGACTTTTTTTCCGACTACCTGCTGATCCGGCACAACAGCATCACCTTCTCCACCCTGTCTGGCGATGTGAAGCTCTCCCGGGCGGTGCTGATGGCAGCCAAAAGCAAATCACAACAGGCTGAAAATGAGTTTAACCTGATGGCCAGCCAGGATGCCAAAGAAACGCCGTCGCTGATCCAGTCGGGAGCCATTGAAAAGGTAACAGTTGAGGGGAAGGATTACCTGTTGTTTCTGATCCCTGTGAATTTTCGCCATGACCCGAACTGCTACGTGGGTGGTTTTATCGATGAAAAACTGTTTAACCAGAAAATAAGAAGCCTGCCCTCCGACCTGCTGGTCTTCTTTATCTTCGCCATGTTGCTGATCATCTCCAGTCTTCCCATCCTGAAAGTTTTCATGATGAGTCCACGCGAGCAACTGACACGGCCCGGGGTGACCATGATTGCCCTTTCGCTCGCCACCCTGGCCCTGCTGCTCACCATTATGCTGTCGCAGCGACTGATCAGGAATAAATTAACCTCCGATCAGTTCAGCCAGATCCGTAGCCTGAACAACGATGTCACCAGATCCTTTGTGAAGGAAAAGGATACGATCCTTGCACAACTTGACTGGTTTAACCGGAAACATCCTGAGATGAAGGCGATGCCCCGGATGAATCCGTCCATTTTTGATTCCACATCAGCCCAATATCTGATGTTCAACAACCCGCCCTATTACCCGTTTTTTAAAACCCTCTCCTGGACCGACAGGAACGGTCGGCAGCGATTTATGTTCACCCCTTACAGGAAATGTATTCCTGCCAGGGTAAATGGTCGTGACTATTTTATCAATCCTGAGAAGTATAAACACGGACCGTTTTGGTACAACATGGAACCAATCTACCTGCAAACCACAGGCGATTGGTCGGTTGCCTTTTCGACGCCATCGGTGATCGACAGCCTGAAGATCATCGCTGTCGCCGCCTCCATGTATTCAATCCACCTGCCGGTACTGCAGGAGGGGTTTGCATTCTGTTTTGTCGATAAAAGCGGAAAGGTATGGCGCCACTCAGGCGACATCCTCGACCTGAATGACAACCTGGTGGCTGAAACGCAGGACAATAAATTACTGAAAGCGGCCCTCAATTCAGAGGAAGCTGCCGCATTTGAACTTGAGGTGCGGAATAAAAGCTACCATGCCTATATCTCCCCCGTTGAAAACACCGACTTGTTTGTTGTTTCCATGGTCAACCCCTCCAGGGCAAATTCCATCGGGGGACTTACCTCCCTGTTTGTGCTCTTCTTCTTTGCCGCTATTTTTATCATCCTGATGACCTTTTACCTGGTCACAAGGCTGTTAAACAAACAACAAAGCAAACTGGCTGGGAAGGAGTATTTTTTCAACTGGCTGCTTCCGGGAAACAGGATTTCAGCCGGATATACCAGGCTGTTCAAAAACAATTGTCTCTTCCTGCTGGCCCTCCTGGGAATCAAGGTGCTGATCAGATTCTATCCTTTCCCCCTTACCCTCCTGATGGGAATCATCTTCCTGCTGTTGATTCTGCAGGCGGTTATGACCTACCGGGTGCTCAATTCGCCTCAGCAGAAGGTTGATGAGACCCGCTCCGCCTTTATTCCCGGGTTATTTTCCCCCTATACCTGGTTCGTGCTAAGCTGGTTGATGACCGGAATTATCATCCCTGCGATCCTTTTAACCAATACGTTGTTTGCCGATGAAACCACAAGTTACCTGCAGCGGCAGCAGCAATATCTCGCCCACCAGCTGAATAACCGGACTGAATACCTGCACAGGCTCTACCGCGACAATATAGCATCAGTTAAGGGAGATTCACTCTTTTCCATCCGAAACAACTATGGGCACTATTTTGGAGCCGTCGACGGCACTACCCTTGATCCGTGCAACCTGGAATGCGGGGAACAAAGCCGCTATCACCGGCAAAAGGTGTTATCGGTTACACGCTCCCTGTTCGACAGGGCTATGAACGAGGCAGATCCGATCTCAACCGACCCCCTTATTGAAGCACAGTATCCTGACACGACCGCCTCGGGCGTTTCGCTCCTGTTTAAATGTCTGAAATATGATAAAACCAATTTAAAGACAGACCAAACCGCCATCCTGACCACCCAAAACCCGTGGTCATCCATTGTCGATCCCTGGTATAAAGGGCAGATCAATGAATTTGCCATCTTTTTCTGGATCTATATACTCCTCCTTTTAACGGCCCTCGGCTTCCTGGTAAATTATCTCATCAGATTGCTTTTCTTCTCCTAT
>CAIYQH010000174.1 GCA_903928285.1 uncultured Bacteroidales bacterium | reverse complement strand
TGATCTCAAAATTCCTTTTTTTAGCGTTTTAATAATAATAAAAGAGTAATATTTTTTTATGTTTATTATAATAGTTGTTAGCTTGGTTGATTATTTTCCTGAAAGAAATTTTTATTTTTGAAAATAAGGAAAGAATAAACAACTTATGAACAGGATGTATTTTTTATGTCTTTGTAAAAGTGTATATTAAGTAAGTTATTAAAGATTGTTAATTGTATTGGTTGTTGATAAAAGGATTACGATTCTTTGATTATTTTTTGTTGAAATGTGTTGAAAAAACGGGGTTAGCTGTATCTGTTTTTCTATCCGGTGGCATCGCGGAGGCCATTCACAGTTTTTTATCATTATTTTGAAACAAAATTAATCAGTTGTTAACAATTACATGTGAAAAAATTAAAGAATTGAAACAGTGATATATATTATCAGGCCAAAATTGTTTTAGATTCATAATGATTCCTTTATGTTTACATTTGTGAAAAAAATATTAACAATGGGCCAATCTGTCGATCAAATTGCTATAGGCAGCGATCATGCCGGATATAGTACAAAAGAATTTATCAAGGCTCATTTGGGTGAGTTGGGTTATACTTTTCATGATTTCGGTACATTTTCAGAGGAGTCGATGGATTATCCTGATTCGGCACATCCAGTTGCAAATGCTGTACAATCAGGAACTTATAAATATGGTATCCTGATTTGCGGTAGCGGCAACGGCGTGGCCATTGTAGCCAACAAATATACGGCAATAAGAGCAGCCCTGTGCTGGAATGAAAAAATCACCATTTTATCCCGGCAACACAACGATGCCAACATCATTGCCCTTCCGGCCAGGTTTATAACGCCTGAAGAGGCTGTGAAGTTTGTGATGCTCTTTCTTACCACCCCTTTTGAAGGAGGCAGACACCAGTTAAGGGTGAATAAAATTTCAAACATGAACGCATGAACCATATATATCAGAAATTTATTGAGGATGCCAACATCAAGTCGTTCGATCCCGAACACAGGAAACGGTTAAATTACAACATCGGGAAATACGATGAACAGGTACTGAAAGGAAAGAGTCAGTATAAGAATCTGGAGCTTGCCAAACGCCGTGCTGCCAATATAAAGCATAAAACGATCAACAGCCTTGACAAGTACCTTGTTGAATTTGAGAACAACTTCAGTAAAAGGGGTGGCAAGGTGATCTGGGCTCCCAATGAAAAGGATGCCCAGCGGGAGATCATGAATATCATCAAAAAGGCAAAGGCACAGGTAATCGTGAAACAGAAGACGATGGTTTCAGAGGAACTTGAGCTGAATGAACTGTTTGAAAAAAACAAGCGCGAGGTCTTTGAAACCGATTTAGGAGAATATATCGTTCAGATAGCCGGGGAGAAACCCTATCACATTCTTACTCCTGCGATGCATAAGTCAAAGGAGGATGTTGCCAAACTGTTTCATAAGAAATTCAATATGCCCGCCGACAGCACACCTGAGGATGTTGCACATTTCGTGCGTGATAAGCTGAGGGGTGAGTTTGTGCGGGCAGATGTGGGGATTACCGGCGGAAACTTCCTGATTGCCGATGTGGGTGCGGTGGCGCTCACCGAAAACGAGGGAAACGGGTTGTTATGCATGGCGTTTCCAAAAATTCATATCGTCATTGTCGGCATCGAAAAGCTCATACCTTCGCTTGAAGATCTCGATTTGTTTCTTCCACTTCTTGCACAGCATGGTACCGGTCAGCATATCACTGTTTACAATAATATTGTGTTTGGGCCGCGCACCGAGTTTGAACCGGATGGTCCTGAAGAGATGTATGTCATTCTGCTCGATAACCGTCGAACGGAATTGTTGAGATTCAGGGAACAGCGGCGAGCCCTCTCGTGTATCCGTTGTGGCGCCTGCCTGAACGGATGTCCCATATACCGGAGTGTGGGAGGATACACCTACAATGCCACCTATTCCGGTCCGGTTGGTTCGGTCATCTCGCCCCATTACCTTGGAATGAAGGAATATAACCACCTGAGTTTTGCCTCCTCCCTGTGCGGGAAATGCACGGAGGTCTGTCCAATCAAGATCCCGCTCCACGAGCTGCTTTTGCACAACCGTCATGAGGCGGTTTCAAAAAAGTATGTTTCCTATACCTGGCGCACCATTGTTTCGGCCTGGAAAACTGTGATGCTGCACCGGTGGATGATTGACAAACCCAGTACCGGGATGAAAAACAGGATGATTCACAGGTTTGGAAAAAAGATGTGGGGACCCAGGAGAACCCTTCCGAAAATTGCGCCCAAGAGTTTCAAGGAGTTATGGAAGGAATCACATCCCTGATTAAAAGATGGTTTTACGACTGAATAACCGGTCGACCAGGAAGAGTAATCCTGCTGAAGCGAACACCAGCATTCCGAAAGATACATATTTGGAAGAGAAGGCATTTTTCATGCCGGTAAAGAGGGTACCGAAATAGGGCAGCAGGTTATTCAGATAATAATTTTTCCCCGGAAACCAGTTCAGGAAAGGGATATCGGAGGTTGAAACAACCAGGATCAAAAAGAGCGATAAAAGCAGGTAAGGCATTATATTTCTGATATATAAGATGTAATTCTTACGCACCGGAGCTGTCTGCTGTATCGATTCCACGCCAGCCATTACCCGTGTCACAAAATCATCGGAGGGACTATCCGACGGGATTTGCCGGATCAGATCCCATAAAAAATCATCGTTCAAAAAATCATCCTTTTCCATAATGGCGCAAATTTAATAAATCCACTAATTCATTGCCCGGTTCAACATTACGGCAAGTTCTCCCTGCAGTTTTTTCCTGATCCGGTGCAGCCTGACCTTCACATTCGACATGGTAAGACCGGTAATCTGGCTGATCTCCTCAATCGAGTTTTCGCCCTTGTAAAACAGGGTAATCAGCAGGCTTTCATCTTCAGTCAGCCGTTTCATCGCCTGTTCGATCATCTCTTTCTTTTCTTCAGGATCAAGTTCATCCATGCCGCCTGAAATTTCATCTTCCGAATAGTTATGAATGACATAATCATCCATGGGAACCAGGTCTAGCCTTTTTTTCCGTGTTCTGGAGATGGCTGCATTGTAAACAATGCGATACAGCCAAGTCGAAAACTTTGATTTTTTTTCAAATGTTTTTAATGCCTGAAAAACCTTCAGGAAACAGTCCTGGGCAACCTCTTCCGCATCTTCCCGGTTGTTGAGAATTTTGAGGGCAATTGAAAATACCAGGTTTTTATGTTTTGAAACCAGCACTGCATAGGCTGAAACATCGCCGTTCAGCACAAGTTCAATGTAATGGCTATCCTCCAGGTATTTCATTGGGTTTTTAGACGGTCTGATTTATCCAAGGTTACATCCTTCCACACAAAGATAACTGCATTTTGGTTTTACCATAACAATTAATTTGCGGAACAATCTGTTTTTTTGTACGTTTGTAGGTTAGTAAAGCCATTTAACCACATTTAAAACCCTTCGTTATGAAAATGTTTACTCTTGCTGGTTTGTTATTCCTGCTGATGGTAACAAATCAGGTTTTTGCCCAATCACATGCAGATAATCCGAACCTTGACCAGGTTCCGCAGTATCTCCGGGAAAAAATCAACACACAGTCTGATGCGCCCAATTCCACTGCCGCAGTTGTAACCATCGGCAACTGGGACAATTACCTCCTCGGGACAGATTTTGGTGAAAGTAACATGGCTGAAAATCCAAAGCAACCGGCCTGGTACTTTACTGCCTACAATACCAATGCGCCGCATGATACTGAAAATGGCTATGACTGGTTTATCCATGCGGCCAATTTTGCAGCAACCATGGCAGGCGACCCGGTGGTTGCCTACGACAGCCTTGGTAATTTATTTTATGAAAACATGTATGGCAACATCTCCGGATGTAAAGTAATGGCCTCAACCAACAATGGCGTAACCTGGGGACCTTCGGTCACCTCTATTGCCGGCAATGATAAAAACTGGATCGCTGCCGACCAGACCTCCGGTCCGTTTGCCAATTATGTCTATACCACGATGACCAACGGAGGTCCTCCGGGGAATTTTGCCCGCAGCATGGATCACGGGCTCACTTTTACCTCCACCTGGGCCCCTACCACGCAACAGATTCCGGGAATGATGGTCGCGGTTGGCCCTGAAGGAAATATCCAGGGTGGCGCAGTTCACGTTGTGACCAATAGTGGCAGCTCTTTCAATTCAACCTACACTTTTTATCTCTCAACCGATGGGGGAGCTACCTTCACCCAGAAATCAGTCCAGCAATTTTGCAATACGGTAGGCAGCCAGGTAGGCGGAAGAAATTCGGTACAGGGCATGCGTACCCGCCCCTACCCGATGATTGCCGCCGACAACAGCTATGGCGCAAACCGTGGCAGGATGTATGTGGTTTACGCCTCCAACGATCCCCCGTCAGCCAGCGGAAAACCCGATATCTTCTGCCGTTCATCGAGCGACGACGGAACAACCTGGAGTGCAGCCGTTAAGGTTAACGACGATCCGAACACCGTGAACAACCACCAGTGGCATCCGGCCATATGGTGCGACAAGGAAACCGGCAAACTTTACGTAATGTGGATGGATACACGCGATTGTCCCACCAGCGACAGCGCCATGATCTACGCAAGCTATTCAACCGACGGCGGCCAGACATTTGCGGTTAACCAGAAGATTTCGAATGCAAAGATGAAGATCGACTGTCCCACTTGCGGTGGCGGCGGAACCCCGCGTTACCAGGGCGACTACAATGGCGTTGTTTCCAATAAAAGAGGCTCGATGATCGGCTGGACCGATTTCCGCCAGGGTACTTTCCAGAGCATGACGGCCTATTTCCCCGATTTTGCCATGGCGCTTGACCACTCATTGGATACGCTCTTTTCACCGCTCGACAGTACCATCTTCCAGGTATCCATTCCCGAGGTGAAACTTTATACCGATACGGTTCTTATATCGACAAGCATTACCCCCACTCCTACTGCCGGGACGATTACTATTTCCTATCCTTCGGGCAATTCCCTGACCTCCCTGCCGGGTTCAAAACCGGTGAAGTTTAACCTGTCGGGAGCTGTTCCTTCAGGAACCTATATGGTATCCTTTATTGCAAACGGGCCCAACGGAACGCCGGCACATAAACGTACCGCCACCATCAAGGTCATGCCGGGCAACGTATTCAAAGCCACTGCCATTGCCACCCCAGGCACAATCTGCCAGGGTGCCACATCACAACTCAATGTATCCATTCTCGGCGGAACAGCCCCGTTTACTTACAGCTGGACACCCCCGACAGGATTGAGCAATCCGAACATCATCAACCCGGTTGCAACGCCGACCGCTACCACCACCTACCATGTCACGGTTGTGGATAATGCATCGCATACCACCAGCGACAGCGTAATCGTTCATGTAAACACAGGTCCTTCCACACCGGGTCCGATTACCGGGCCACAGAGCATCTGCAAGAATACTACGGGAACCTATTCAATCGTCGATGTTCCTGTTGCAACCTCCTATTCATGGAGCGCACCGCTTGATGCACAGATCACAAGCGGTCAGAATACCACGACCGTTACCGTTTTGTGGGGTGTTACCACAGGAAATGTCTCTGTTATTGCAGGAAACGATTGCGGAACAAGTGTCCCGAGCGTACTGCCCGTTACAGTGAACATGCCGCCAACCGCCCTGGTCCCCATCCATGGTCCCGACTCGCTTTGCGCCGGTACCAATGGCACCTATTATACGGCCCTCAGCGATCTGCCGGTGACCTACACCTGGACCGTACCTGCCGATGCCATCATTGTCAGCGGACAGCATACCGATACCATCCATGTAACCTGGGGACAGACGGCAGGAAATGTTACCGCTGTGGCAACCAACGATTGCGGATCGAGCGGTGTGGCTTCCAAGGCTGTCGGTGTGAAAATTAAACCAGCCGTTGCCGGAACTATTACCGGGAAAGATACTGTTTGCCAGGGTACAACCAACCATATCTACAGCATCCCTGCCATTGCAGGCGCTACCCAGTATGTATGGACGTTGCCTGTCGGCGCCACCGCCACTTCAGGCCAGGGAACAAACCAGGTTACCCTCTCCTTCAGCGCTACTGCTGTCTCGGGAAACCTTCATGTTTTGGGTCATAACGGTTGTGGTGATGGAACCGAATCGGTAAAAGCCCTGATAGTAAACAACTGTGCCGGGATAAACCAGGCAGCTTTCGGATCATCGGTTCAGATCTACCCGAATCCTGTAAGCGGCGAACTAACCCTGAAAATAAACGGCAAGGAACGGATGCTTACGCTGTCTGTCATAGATGGTACCGGCAAGGTTCAATATACAGAGCTCCTTTCGGATATACCGGCTACTTTCACCAGAAAACTTGATATGTCGCGGTTTGCCAGGGGCATTTACTACATCAGGTTATCGCATAATGACCACATTTACAGTGAAAAAGTCATTGTGCAGTAATCCTTTGCCGGATAACCTGTAACCTGTTTTGTTATGTTGCGTCAAACGGATCGAAAACGGAAAACAAACCAAAATTAAACGGAAATGAATACTGAATTTTTGATCCCGATCGCATGTTTTGCCATGATTTACGGCATTGTTTACCTGCTGGTAAGGCGGAAAGAACGCTTGGCGCTTATTGAAAAAGGCATCGATGCAACCATCTTCGAATCCTCAAAGAACCAGCCCTCCTCGTTGAAATGGGGATTGCTTCTGGTAGGAATTGGTGCAGGAATCCTGCTTGGTAAAGTGCTGGCGGTTTATACCACCCTGAGTGAAGAACCCGCCTTCTTCTCCATGATCTGCCTGTTTGGCGGGATAGGGCTTATCGTATATCATCTCATTGCCAGCAAGTACGAGAAGTCTGTGTAAACAGGTTCCTTTACAGGAATAGTATTTTATTCTGAACTCCCCTGATAGGCCGAATGGAAATCAGGGGAGTTCTTTTTTTAGAGGGAACCTGTCGAGGATAATATATTCAGGTCCCTCATGATGCAGGATGCTTTCATAAAGGATGATTTCCCCGATGCGCAGGGGGGCCGATGCAATGGTTTTTAACTGGCTCAGGATGTGGTCAAAAAGTACTTTATCCTTCAGGAATTTTATCCTCCCCAGGGTAAGATGGGGTACCAGGTTTTGACGGTCGGCTTCAAAACCAATGGTTGCCAGATCGCCATGGATATTTTTCATCAGCGTTGAAAGCTGGTCAAACGGTTCGATACCCACCCAAATCACCTTTGGGGCATAGGCGCTGCCGAAAATTCCCAATCCCGACAACTGTAGGTCGATTTCAGAAGTCATCAGACCCCGTTCCCGCAACGATGAACAGATTGCGGGAATTTTCCGTTCGTCGGTTTCCCCGAAGAATTTCAGGGTAACATGAATATTGTGTTCCTCCACCCATTTGATGTGTTCATGGTGCAACGCGCTCTTCAATTTCCGGTAGGATGACAGGAAATAGGCGTCCGGATAAATTTTTAATGCAGCAAATAGACGTTTCATATTAAAAAGTTGTTAATTTTGCAACCGCTTTGGGGGATTAGCTCAGTTGGCTAGAGCGTTAGACTGGCAGTCTAAAGGTCAGGGGTTCGACTCCCCTATTCTCCAC
>CAIYQH010000173.1 GCA_903928285.1 uncultured Bacteroidales bacterium | reverse complement strand
TTTATCAGATGTGACTGCGTTTTTCCGGGGGTTGCAGTGACCAGAATAATCCAGAAGGCGAGTATATATTTGTTCATACGTATAATCGTAACAGGTTGGTTAACGGTTGCCGAAAAGGGAGGTCCCGATCCGAACCATTGTGCTGCCCTCTTCAACAGCAATGGGATAATCATCAGACATCCCCATGGATAATTCCCTGAAATGGTCATCGAGCGAGAAAAACTGATCTTTTAACAGCTTATACCGGTTGTACAAGGTCCTGAATTCCAATCTTACCAGTGCTGTATCACTGGTAAAACTGCTCATGCCCATCACCCCGGTGATCCGGATATTTTTAAGTTCCGGCAGGGAATCATCCCCTAGCAAACTTTTTGCCTCATCGAGGGTCAGTCCGAATTTTGTCTCTTCCGTGGCAATGTACAACTGCAGCAGGCACTCAATGATGCGGTTGATTTTCCGAGCCTCGCGGTTCACCTCCTTCAGGAGGCTGAGGCTGTCGATACTATGGATAAGGCTGATAAACGGCGCGATATACCTGACCTTGTTGGTCTGCAGGTGGCCGATAAAATGCCACTCAATGCCGGCCGGAAGTTGTGCCTGTTTGGCAACCAGTTCCTGTGCCTTGTTTTCGCCAAAGAGCCGCTGACCGGCTGCATAGGCTTCCATGATTGCTGAAACCGGTTTGGTTTTGGAAACAGCAACAATTTTTACATGCTCAGGGATCGATAGTTGCAGCCTCAGCAGGCTTTCGGCAATGGTCACAAGGAACTTTGTTAGGTAACGGCAAAAATACGAATTTGAACGTACGAGAGATAACCTTACCTTTGCATTTTAAAAAATATATGAGAAAAATAGTCCTCTCTCTTTTACGCCAGCTGGCGTTCTGGATACTTTTTTTTAATTTATCGCGGTTGGCGTTCCTGCTTTATTACCTGAAAATCATCCTCGTAGAAAAGGTCCTGTTGACCGAATTTCTCGGAGTTTTCTGGTATTCCCTGAAACTCGACCTGGCCACCACCTGCTATATTCTTGTTTTTCCCTTCCTGCTGCTGACCATACAGTCATTTTGGAGTCCGCGGTGGTTCAACTGGCTCAACAAGGTTTATACTTCGGTACTGATCGTGGCCTATTCGCTGACGGCAGCCGGGGAGATGGGAATCTACGCCGAATGGAAAACCAAACTAACCTACAAGGTAGTCAAATATTTCAGCCATCCCGGTGAAATATTCAACTCGGCCGAAACCGGCACCTTTTACCTGCTGATCGTGCTGTTCCTGGTACTCTGCGTAACCGGTATCTATGGTTACCTGAAGATCTTCCATCTGAACATCGAACATGTGCGAAGAAATTACCTTTTCTCCGTGATATTTTTCCTACTGACGCCGGGGTTATTGTTTATCGGCCTGAGAGGAGGGGTCCAGGCGATCCCCATAAATCAGAGCCAGTCGTACTATTCCGATCACAACATATTGAATATTGCCTCCGTAAATAATGCATTTAACCTCTATATCAGTGTTTTTGAAAACCTGAAAAACTTCGACCACAACCCCTATCTGTTTATGGATGTGAAGTCGGCCGCGGCTTACATGAAGAAGATCTACCATTCGCCGAATGATTCAACGACCCGGATCCTTAAAACCAAAAGGCCGAACATTGTCCTGCTCATCC
>CAIYQH010000172.1 GCA_903928285.1 uncultured Bacteroidales bacterium | reverse complement strand
CTTTTTATTTTGGTAACAACATCGGCGACCTGTCCCTGGTGGCTCTCGTTAAACAACTTATGGATAAAATCAAGCAGTAGCGGCTGGTAATATAAGATCATAAAAATATACACCGGAACCAGGAAAATGACAATTAGTGCACTTCCAACCGTGTAGAGCGTATGGCCGATCGCAGAGGTGCTGCTGCTTATCAGTTCCTCCCTGGAATCGGCAATCCATTCATGGATCCGCTTGGGATTGATTTCGAAATACCCGCTATACCAGGTGATGGATTGGTTGAGAATGACGGTAAATCTGTCGACCAGCAGTGGCCAGGATTCACTGAAACGGCTGGCCTGTGAAAACAGGAGCGCCAAAAAGGCTGCAATAACCAGGAAAGTCAGAACCAGGGTAATGGCGATGGCAATAATTCTGTTAATCTTTATTCTGACAAAAAAGTTCACCACCGGCTGCAGCAGGATGGCCACAATGGTTGCAAACACGATCGGGACAATGATCTGCTGGGCCAGGTATAAGAATGCAACGAGGGCAATTAAACCCACGAGTAAAATGGTGGCCCTGAGATAAAACGGAAAGGTGACTTCTTTGGTTATCACGATGGATTGAATTCTGAATTATGTTGATATACAGGCATTCATCCTCATATGGCCGGCTAATTACCGGTTCAAATGCCAATAGAAAATTGAAACTGAGATGATTTATCAGACAGGACCAGGCCAGGATGGTTTCCGGGGATCAGTCTTAAAGTACCAGCTTATGGTCATGAGCCCTGGTATTTTCCATTCCCCCGCTGGCACTGGTAAGCGTAATGCCTAATGCACTCATGGAGGAGGAGAGTGGCATGTTACAGAACATTTCTGCCCTGGATGACCCTCAGGATAATTGCGATCAGGGCAATAACCAGCAGAATGTGCACAATGCCACCTAAGCTGTAAGCAAAGAATCCGATAGCCCAGGCGATGACCAGAATAACCGCGATGATGTAAAGTAAATTTCCCATGATATGTTTTTTAGTAGAAAGTGGATAACTAATTGTATTGACAAAGGTATACCCGTCCCTGTCTGCGGCTGTTACATAATTTTGCCAATATTTTGCATCATTCACACATTGGAGGATGCCCAGTTTACTGCTGGTTACTCATTCAAAGTCAATATTTTCAGGATGATTCGCTGATCGTTACCGGGATGTGGTTGGGAACGATAATATAAAAAAGCTGCCCCTGTAAACCATGAGCAGCTTTTATAAAAATAATTTCAGCGATGTCTCTTGAACTACCTGGGAAACCTGAAGTCAAGTCCGATGGAGGCGATGGCGAAATTATACCCGAATTCAGCATTCATCCCGATGACTTTATTGAAGAAATAGGTTCCCCCGATAAAACAGGTTGGCAGGAAACCGACCTGGGAGTCGTTAATGGAGGTGCCAAATTCGTTATTCCGGTATGTGTTTACCAGCGTCCCCGCCCCGAATCCGGCATAGGTATCAAGTCCGGGGACTTTCCAGCCGTAATGGTAAGCCGACCTGAAAACAATGCCAAAGTTGGTCCACCTGTTTGTATAGGGAATTCCCTTATGGGAAAAATCAGTTGAAAAAAAAGAGACTCCCATTTGTCCGCCCAGGCTGACGCTCCCCGGACCCGCTTGCCAGATGCTCTGGTCATAATGCACCAGGATGGCAGGGCCAAAACCGCTGCCCCCGAAATAGGGTATCCCCGGGCCAAAACCGAACCCCAGGATGCCGGTACCTGCACCCGCCGGGTTAACGGGCCCCTGCCCGCTGACGGGCTGAACAGCAATTCCGGCAGTAATCATTAGTAAAGTAAGGATGATGGTTAAGTTTTTCATTTTATGGTTATTGGAAAAATTTCACTTTGGTACATAAACTTTTAGTCAGATTTCAATTATGTTAATATTAATAGAGCAGTTTATAGAGCTCTTTCAAATCCGGTGAAAGGATCACTTCGGTTCTGCGGTTTCCGGCGCGCCCTTCGGCTGTTTCATTTGTTTTGACAGGATGAAATTTGCCCCTGCCTGATGCCGTGATGTGGATCGGATCGAAACCATAGTCATTGGTCATGATACGAACAATGGAGGTTGCCCTTGCCGTGCTTAAATCCCAGTTGTCGGCAAACTGTTTTGTTTTAATGGGGATATTATCCGTGTGTCCTTCGATCATTACGGTGATATCCTTCGTACTGTTAAGCACTTTGACAAGTGATTTCAGCGCCTCTTTGCCCTGGGGATTTACCACATCGCTGCCCGATTTGAAAAGCAGTTTTTCTTCAAGCGATACATAAACATTACCGTCTTTAACATATACTGAAAGCTCGTCGGCTTTATAATTCAATAATGCCTCCGCAATTGAATTCTGAAGCCTGGTCATGACGTCGTGTTGCGACTGGATCATCGACTGCAGGTTTTTCAACCGTTTTGCCTGGTCGGCAATGGTCATTTTCGATTCTGTAGTCAGTGCCTTCAGATCATTTTGGACGGAGGCGTTTTCATCCTGCAGCGATGCTTTTTCATCTTTTAACTTTTTAGCCTGGGCCGAACATTCGATCAACAGGTTTTGTTTGTCGGCATTCTCTTTTTGAAGTTTGCTGGCATTGGCTTCAGAGGCCAGAAATTTTGCATTTGAAACGCAGGAGATAAAGGGCATTGTTAAAATAAGGGATAAAAATGCGATGTAAAGAATTCGTTTTTTCATGGGTTGTTATTTTAAGTGATTAATAAGTTGCAAATATGAGCACACGTAAGTTCTTAATAGTTACATATTTATTGAATTTTCTTACATGATTCACACGTTGGCATAAGCAAACGGGTGTGAAAGATGTAACTCTTGCCCGGAATTGTGTAACACATTCCCCCCGCTATCTGATGACATTTGCAGACTGATAATCACATCACTTAAAAATGAGTTATGAATACTAAATTAAAATGTGTTGTTATATTCCTTGTCCTGCTGACAGCCATATGGATGTTGCCCCAACGGGCACCGGCCCAGGGCATATCCGTCAGCTACCAGGATTTTTATAATGATTTGAGTCCCTATGGCACCTGGGTAAACAATCCAACCTGGGGTTATGTGTGGGTTCCGAACGTGGATCCCGGTTTTATTCCCTATTCTACAAATGGTTACTGGATTTTCACCAACGAGGGATGGACCTGGGTATCCGGTTATTCCTGGGGGTGGGCCCCTTTTCACTACGGGCGCTGGTTCAACGATCCCAACTGGGGACCGATGTGGGTCCCTGATAATGAATGGGGACCTGGATGGGTTACCTGGCGAAGTTCGGAGGATTATTACGGATGGGCTCCAATAGCTCCCGGAATCAGTATCAACATTGCCTACGGTAATAATTATTATGTGCCGGATAACCAATGGACCTTCGTCAGGGGCCGGGATTTTGGGAGACATAATTTAAATAACTATTATGTCAGTTCCGCAAGGAATGTCACCATCATTCATAATACCACCGTAATCAACAACCCCAGGGAAAATAACAGCCGGACTGTAAGATACAATGCCGGACCCGGGAGATCGGAGGTGGAAAAACGTGCCGGCAAACCCATTGTACCGGTGACCATCAGGGAAAGCCAGAAACACGGACAAAGTCTGAACAATAACCAGTTGCAGATTTACAGGCCCCAGGTTCAGAAAAATGTGACATCCGGACCGAAACCGGTGCCGGTAAGAGTCGAAAATATGAACGATTTCAAAACTCCTGCACAACGATCTGCCGGAAATCCTAAACCTGCCGGAAACCCACAGGAAGTTCACCATCCATTACCCCCTGTAAAGACAGGTCAACCGGTACAACATCAATCATTACCACCGGTCAGAACAGGCCAGACGCCACAGCAGCAACCAGTGAAGCCATCTTCAACCCAGCAGCAGCATCCCGGCCAGACGCCACAGCAGCAACCTGTGAAGCCACCTCAAACCCAGCAGCAGCATCCCGGCCAGACGCCACATCAGCAACCGGTGAAGCCACCTCAAACACAGCAGCAGCATCCCGGCCAGGCCCCTGAACAAAGGCAGCCATCGAAGCCACCTTCAACGCAGCAGCATCCCGGCCAGGCACCGCAACAGCAACAGCATCCCGGCCAGGCACCTGAACAAAGGCAACCATCGAAACCGCCTTCGCCACAGCAGCAAAATCACAGCCAGGCGCCGGAACAACGGCAGCAATCGAAACCACCTGCATCCCAACAGCAGCATCCCGGCCAGGCTCCGCAACAACAGCAGCCATCGCAACCCCATGTGGCAAAACCCGATGATCATAAGGGCGGAGAGATCCCACCTCATTGATCAATAAAATATCAGAAAACATTTAATAAAAATCAGAATCGACTTTATACCAAAAACAAATTCAAAATGAACAAGCTCTATTATAGAATGTCAGTATTAATGGTTGTTGCATTTGTGGCGATCATGCCCTTCTTATCAACGGCCCAGGTGGCTTCGAAAGAACAGGCGAAAAGCGAAAATTCCGCTCCGTCTTACAATTACTGGTCTGTCGGGGTCTTTGGAGGAGTCATGCAGTTCAATGGCGACCTCTCTAAATACCACTGGATCAATCTTTATCCGAATAGTGTTGGTTATAATGTGGGAGTCGTTGCTGCAAAGCAATTTACCAGGGTTATCGGTGTCAGGGCTCGGATTGCCTATGGCATGGTGCAAAGCCGGGTTGAAAACAAATTCACCTGGGATTATATGGGTGGAAACGGAACCCCTGGTTACATCTCGCAAAGTTTCAAAACGAATATTGTTGAAACTGATGTACAGGTAACGGTAAACTGGTTAAACTGGGTCCTGGGCTATAACCCGGGACGGGTTTTCTCCTCCTATCTTATTGCCGGAGTTGGCCTGGACCAATCGATGGGCACGAAACACGATTTGATTCTCGACAAGGATATTGCTTACCTGGGCCGGCAACACAATGCGCTGGATGTTGGAAATTCGGATGGTATTGGCCACAGTGACCTTAGATTAAAGGCAGATGCAGGAATCGGGTTTGACTTTAACATCAACCGTAATTTTTCCATCCCTGTCGAATTTTCCTGGAGATGGCAGAAATCGGATGTATTGGATATGACCCGTGGCGGAGCCCAGACCATGGTCAATGATATGTATAGTTCTGCCACCGTTGGCCTGACCTATAAATTTGCCTATAAAACCAATAAGGTAAAGGTGGTGGATATTCCTGTTGTTGCAGCGGTTGCGGCACCCGAACCTAAAATCAGGTTTACTGTGGTTGCTCCCAGGAACATCCCCGTCGAATACAATGTCAGGGAAATATTCCCGCTTCGTAACTATATTTTTTTCGACCTTGGATCAACGGAAATCCCTGTCCGTTATGTTTTGCTTACCAAAGAACAGGTCGCCGGGTTTAAAGAGGACCATCTTGAATTATTCCCCCCGAAGAATCTGTCAGGTCGTTCAGCACGGCAGATGGTTGTCTACTATAATATCATTAATATAACAGGCGACAGGATGCAGAAAAACCCGGCGGCTACCATCAGGCTGACAGGCGCCTCTATGGCAGGTCCCGACGAAGGCCGGGTCATGGCCGAATATGTTAAAAATTACCTGACCGTTGTTTTTGGAATCGATCCATCCCGGATTAATACCGAAGGCCGCGTGAAACCCAGGATCCCATCAGAACAACCGGGTGGCACAAAAGAACTGGACCTCCTGCGTGAAGGCGACCGCAGGGTCTCCATATGGAGTACATCGCCTGCGATGCTGATGGAATTTCAGAGTGGTCCCGATAGCCCGATGAAACCTGTCGAGATCTTTGGCGTGCAGAAGGCGCCGCTTGACAGTTATGTTACCTTCAGGGTTGAAGGTGGAAATCTGGCGCTCACCTCATGGTCACTGGAAATTGCTGACGATAAAGGAACTGTGCAGAATTACGGACCCTACACACATGAAATGGTAAGCATGCCCGGAAAAACCATCCTGGGTGAAAGGCCGGTTGGGGTTTATAAAATCACCATGACCGGTCAGACGAAAACCGGAATGGCCATCAGGAGAGATACCTCCGTTACCATGATGTTGTGGACACCACCCAAAACCGACCAGTTGACAAGATTCAGCATTATTTATGAATTCAATGAATCAAAGGCAACTGCCACATATGAAAAATATCTGAATGAGATTGTGATCCCTGCGATTCCTTTAAACGCGACCGTGATCCTTCATGGCTATACCGATATCATCGGCGACGAGGATTATAACCAGAAACTGTCGTTAGCAAGGGCCAATGATGTCAAAGGTATCCTGGAAAATGGCCTTTCGAAAGCGGGAAGGAAAGATGTTTCGTTTGAGGTTTATGGATTTGGCGAGGATCAGAACCTGGCACCATTTGAAAACAGGTTCCCCGAGGAACGTTTCTATAACCGTACGGTCATCCTGGATATCATCCCGGTCAAATAGGCTGGTGACTGATCATCCAGTTTAACAACAGGCTCCCTGGTAACATTACCGGGGAGCTTTTTTTGTATTCTGGCGCCAGCCTGAAACCCGTTGGATGGATAAAGGTGTGAATCATGTAACTCATTTTGGTTTTTGTGTAACACATCAGTCAGGGTACTCTCCGACCTTTGTCGTGTTGTGAAAATCCTTTCACAGATTAGAAAAAATAAAATGAAAACTCTACTCCTTAAGTCATTTTCAGCTGTTTTGATCTTGTTAATCCCGTTACTGAATTTTGCGCAGGCCCCCCCGCTTGGCACGGCAGCAGGATTCGTT
>CAIYQH010000171.1 GCA_903928285.1 uncultured Bacteroidales bacterium | reverse complement strand
TGGGAACCCCCGACGACATGATCTGCCCCAGCACCAGGAACCTGATAAAAACGAAGATGATGGCCGTGCCCAGCAGCGGCAAAGTCAGGGCCAGGTTTGTTTTCAGGGAGACCCGGGTGAAAAAATAGAGGGTTAACGGAACCATGACCACAAACATGATCGCATTCTCCTTTGATAACAGTCCCAGGAAAAAACTCACATTGGCGACCGGCAGCAGCCATATCTCCCGTTTCTCGGTATAGCGGATCGTAAGCCACAGGGTGCATAGCGGAAACAGCAGTGCCAGGATCTCATCCCGCCCCTTTATGTTGGCAACGACTTCGGTATGGACTGGATGGGCAAGGAAAAGCATGGTTGCCAGAAAAGGGATCCCCAGATACCATTTCCTGCCGGGCGGTATTTTGATGAGCTTTGCAAGAATGGTATAGATCAGCATCCCGGTAAGCGCATACAACAGGATATTGATCAGGTGGCTGAGCATCGGGTTGAACTCGCCCGTTACCGATTTTTCGAGGGCAAAGGTGGCGATGGAGAAGGGCCTGTAACGGCCGCCAACCACCAGGGCTTTCTCCTTGCCCCAGAAACCCGTAAATGAATCATAGGAGAAGATGTCCCCGATCCCTGAAATCCCTTTTTTGGTAAATGCATTGCTGTTGATCACCAGCAGATCATCCAGGGCGTAATCATTGAACAGGGTGATTCCATATATCGCCATGGTAAAAAGGAGGATGACAAGAAAGGGAAGCGCTGGGTTTATGGTCTTTTTCATAGGGAGCTTTTTGTTGATTTGTTGAGGATTTCAAGGTAGGAAGGGTTTAAATCAAAACCCGCTGCCCTGGCTTTATTCGCAAACTCCAGCGCCATTTTCAGGTCGCCGGTTTTGTAACTGATGACCGAACAATTATATAGCGCCAGCCCGTGAGCCGGGTTCAACCGGATACATCTTTCAAAATCTCTCATGGCCTCCGGGAATCTGTTCAGGTTGAAATAACAAAAACCTCTCTTCAGAAAGAGGTCATCGGTGAGGGAGTCGGTTTGTATCAAGGTTGAATAGGCCGCAATTCCATTTTCGAAATCGCTCATGTCGGTATAGGCATGGGCCCGGTTTACCAGGATCATCTTTGATCCGGGATAGATATCCAGCGCCTTGGCATAATCCGCGAGGGCGCCGGTGAAGTTTTTGGTTTTGGCAAACAGGTTGCCCCGGTTCAGGTAACACAGGTAGGCACTGCTGTCATTTTTCCTGACATCCCGTTCGAGGGCAATGGTATAGGATTTGATAGCCTGTTCCACCATATCCAGTTTTATGTAAACATTGCCGGCGTTTCTGAAAACCATGGCATCTTTGTATCCGCAGGCAATGGCAGCCTCATAATCCCTTTTCGACTGCTCAAAAAGATCCTCCTTGAAATAGTAGTTCCCCCGGTTGTTCAGGGCGATATCGCACGAGGGATAGATTGCAAGCACACTGGTCCAGAGCGTCCCGGAATTTTGCCAGGTTTCCGCCCTTGTATTGGCCTGATAAGCCAGGAAGAGGAAATAGAGCGCCATGGTCCCCCCGGCAGCATATTTCACGGCAGGACGGCTGATCCTCTTCCACCCGGCGTCGGCGTAATAACCTGCAATGAAGAACAACCCGATAAAGGGGATGTAGGTATAACGGTCGGCCATCAGGGCCTTGCCCACCGAGATAATCTGCAAGACCAGGAAAATGGACAGGAAAAACATCAGGAACCCGAAAATGACGACCCTGGTGTGTCTCCCCGACCAGGCCACGGCAGCTCCAGCCGCCAACAGGATGACGGGGGCAAGATAACAGATCGCCGGCAGGTAGCCGGCAGGGGTAAGGTTGGGAAAGGGGTAGAATGCCGACAGGTTTATAGGAAGGATGAATTTTACAAGGTACATCATCGTACCGTAGGAGACACAGAAAAACCGCTGCGGGATGGTCATGGTGCTGAATGATGCGATCGCGTCGTGCGACTGGATCACCAGCGTGGTAATGCCGAAAATTACCGACAGGATAAAAAAGGGAAATTTCTGTAAAAATAATTTATAATTAAATGAACGTTTTAAATAATAATCTATACAAAATAATAAT
>CAIYQH010000170.1 GCA_903928285.1 uncultured Bacteroidales bacterium | reverse complement strand
GCAATTGGCTGTTGGTAAGGCCTTCAGGCTCCGTGCCGGTGGATTTACATAGAAGATAAATTTTTGCCGCTTTGGCCAGTACATCAAGAATATCAAAAGCCTCGGGCAGTGTATTCCCGATCGAAAGACACCCGTGTTTTTCCCACATAACAGCCTGGTGTCGCTCCAGTTCCCTGGTAGTCAGCCCTGCAAGATGATCGGTTCCTGCAAGGGTATAAGGTACAAATCCGATGCCATCGGGAATGAACAGCAGGGTTTCGGGATGCATCCGCCAGAGCAGGGAATTCAGCGTTTCTTCCGATTTAAGCTGGCTTAAGTGCGTAAGAGCGATCAGTTCGGTGACATGGGCATGTAAGACTACCCTGCCGGGCGATTTTTTCTGAATCATTTGCTGATGGACCATCAGGTGGGTGACCAGTTCGGAGGTCGGTTTCAGGTAATCGCCATCATGCTCTCCTACCAGGATATGATAAGCGGAACCGGAATCGCTGATATAGACAAAACAAACCTTACCGGCAGGAGAAAGGGCCATTTCACGCATACGGGTACCCGTACCGCTCACCAGAAAGAGGGTACGCGCCAGGAGAGGATACTCCCGGGTTAGAGGAAAAAAAGGATAGGCTGATAAACGGTCCAGCTCTTTGTCCTGAAAAAATTCAGTGATATTCACCGAAAAATTGCCGGCATTCCGTTCCGCCCAGCCCCGGTCCCACAGGTATTGTGCCACCTCCGCAACCTGGTTTAACAGTGTTTTTATCTCTTTTTTCTGTAAAAGATCGCCGGTGAATTTCAGCAGGGGGTCTATTCTTCCCGTCATGTTCGCTTGCCTTTAAAGAATTGTTTCAGCAGGTCGCTGCATTCTGCTGCCAGGATGCCCGATGCAACCTCTGTTTTGGGATGAAGCAACGAAGATCCGGAAAGAAGATAGCCCCGTTTTTCATCGGAAGTTCCATAGATTATTCCTCCCAGTTGGGTCCAGAAAGCGGCGCCGGCGCACATGGCACAGGGCTCAAGGGTCACAAACAGGGTGCATTCATCCAGGTATTTACCGCCAAGATAACCGGCAGCAGCCGTAAATGCCTGCATCTCGGCATGGGCTGTCGCATCGTTCAGCGTTTCGGTAAGATTGTGCGCCCTTGCAATAATCGTTCGGTTACACACCACCACCGCCCCAACCGGCACTTCATCCTTGTCAAAGGCCTTCTGAGCCTCCTTCAGGGCTTCGTTCATGTAATATTCTGGTGAAAAAATCGGGTACGATTTCATTACGGATGAACAATTATTTTTTCCGAGACTATGGTCCTGTTGCCGTTTTTCAGGGTCACAAGGTAGGTTCCGGCAGGCTGAGTTGCAAGGTTGATCATCTTGCTGAAATTACCTGCCGGGGATATGGAGGATTCCTGCAACACCTCCTTCCCGTTCAGGTTGACTATGGTCAGATCGGTTCTGCCCGGCTCATCGAGCATTACCGACAGGCGTACCTGTCCGCTGGTAGGATTGGGAAACAATGCCGGGGTGATGGCTTGTTTTTCCCGAACACCATCCGTTACATCCCAGGTCATGGTAAAGAGCCCGCGTCCATGGGTGGCGGCGATCACCGTATTGTCGGCCCTGCGGATCTGCAGCATATCCACCCGCACATTGGCCATACCGGTATTCACAGGGAACCATACGACCGGGGAATGGTTGAGATTAACGCATTCCCAAACGCCGGTTTCGGTTGCCAGTAATGCCTGACGGGTATTCGACGGGTGGTACAGGGCCCAGCGGATGGGCATGTCGGGCAGGTTTCCTTCAATATTGGTCCAGGAGGTGCCCCCGTTGTAGGTTTGCCATACCGATGCAACACCATAGTTTGAGAAGGTCACCATCAGGGTATCCTCCGACTTGCCGATGGCAACCGATGAGATGCTGGAGGTGGGAAAGGAGGTGCTGCCGATATCGGTAGCGAGCGGTGTGTTGCTTTGGGCCTCGGTGACCTTAAATAACCGACCCGATTCGGAACCAACAAACAGGGTTGATTTTCCCGAAGGGGAATAGGGTGAATACTTCAGCACGGTGAAAAAGACCGTGCTCCCGGTATTCAGCGGAAGGAAATGACCCGAGATATTGCTGGTAAGGTTGTCGAAGCGTACAATCTTGTCGGCATAGGTTCCGATATAGTCCACAGCGTTTGAAAAAAGGTGCTTCCCGTTGTAATCAAAGTCGGAGGGGCTCACAAAGGTGCCGCATGACCAGTTCCCGGTGACATTCACCACATTGCCATACTGAAAGATATAGTAGTTATTATAATAGTAGGAGGTCATGGAGAGGTTTGGATTGGTTTCATCATAAAAGCAGCAGGCCCCGTCGCCTCC
The DNA here is from genome assembly GCA_903928285.1 of uncultured Bacteroidales bacterium. Classification (GTDB taxonomy): domain Bacteria; phylum Bacteroidota; class Bacteroidia; order Bacteroidales; family FEN-979; genus CAIVAT01. The sequence continues at coordinate 2,847 of CAIYQH010000170.1, read as the reverse complement.
GCTTACCATATCGTTGATGGAGAGCGGCGTACCGGTATAATAGAGCGATCCGTTGTCCTGAAGGCCACCGTAAAACTGCTGCGTCCCGGCGGCGGGATGGATGGCACAGGTATAAAACTGGAGTGTGGAATAGCTCTTGTTGTGTTGTTCAAAGTCGGGGCTCAGGAGGGAACCGTTTGCTGTATAAAAAATCCCGCCGTCACATCCTAAAACCAGTTCATCGGAAGAACCCGGTTTATAAACGATAATATGCTGATCGGCATGGATATACATCGGTCCGCCGCCCGAATACATCAGCGACCAGTCGCTCACGCGGGTCCATGAATTCCCACCATTGGTGGAATGGTGAACATCGAGTCCGCCGATATACAGGTGGTCGGCATTATTCGGATCAACGGCAATATCGAGGGCATGCCAGGCAATGGTGGCAAAGCTGGTTCCCGAAGTGAGGTCGGTGGGCACCGCCTTGGTAACCCAGGTAACCCCCTTGTCGGCCGATCGCAGGATATAATCGCAGTAGTAATAGTTGAATCCGTTGGCTGAATTCACAAACCCGTCGGCAATCAGGGCATAGACGATATTGGGATCGGACGGCGCCGCCGCGAGCACCACGCGGCCGGGGATGGTGTTGGTGGTGCTGTTGATAATGGCGGTCTGGTATTGCGAATTCACAGTCCAAGTTGTGCCATTCGTAGAATAAAGCAGCACTGCCGCACCCTCGCCGTTGAGGTTGGGCCGGGTTCCGACATAAAGCCTGTTATCGGCTCCCAGGGCGATATCTGAAACGCAATAGGGTACTGTTGATCCCTGAATGAGGGGCAAAACCTGCTGCCAGGTAACCCCGTTGTCGGCTGAACGGAAGAGCCCGTCGGAGGGAAGGCTCTGGTGCTGCTCGCCTTTATAAAGGCCTGAAGCAACTCCCGCATAAATAACGCTGATACCGTTTTCAATACGGATGACGATCTTGGTCACATAGGCAAACTGTTCCGTTCCTGAGATAAATCCCCAGGTTTGTCCGCCATCGGTACTGCGCATGATGCCTGTCCCCAGGCCCGAACTCTCCCGGTAGGTCTCCATGGCTGTTTCCGCTTCGCCGGTTCCGATATAAAAAGTCTGCGGATGTGCCGGATCATAGGTCAGGCAACGGATCGCCAGGTTGCTCCAGAAATCCCCCACCGGGATCCACGGGCTGGTGGCGCTGGTGATATCGTTGTTGTACCATAATCCGCCAGTTACCCCGCCAGCCCACACCTTCTTGTGGGTTGCATCATTGGGATCATACATGATGGCACGGGTACGTCCTCCCATATCGGAGGGATAACCCTGCCAATGGATCGAACTGCTTTGTTTCAGGTCGGCTGAATTCCGGGTTTGAATCATCGCGGGAATCAGCCGTTCGCGGGGCACCGTGCCGGTTGCCGGATCCAGGGTCATCAGGAAATCATGATACGCGGCAATTCCGGGCTCATCGGCAGCGCCTTCATCCTCTTTTCCAGCCTTAGATACCTGGGGAGCCCTTTTATTGAGCGACGACAGGAAAGCCTCGTATTTTTTTCGTTTGTCGTTCCCGGAGTTGCCGGAACGGGTGTTGAGAAGGAAAGCTGTTCCTGTCAGCAACAGGGCTAAAAGCAGCGGGATGATGACCCGTGACCGTGAATTCCTTAAAAAAATTTTCATTTTTCGAATGTTATTTCCTGGTTTTCTATATGCATGTTGCCGTTGTTTCGCTGCCGGTATTATTGACGCAGCCGCATGGCTAACCACATGGCCAGCATACTACACTACATGCGGCAGAACCACAAAGTTACTATTTTTCAAAGTTCATGCTGAAAACAGGGGGATATCTTTTTGAAGCTGTAAATTCTCCCTTCAGAGGAGATCCGGAGGCAGGATGAGCCTGCTGTCGGGAATAGTATTGATCAGGTCGGTCAGCTCGTATGCATCGCGCAGGTGATACGTTCCGATGCGTGTGCGGCAAAGGGCTGTAAGATGTGCTCCGCAACCCAGCAACAGTCCGAAATCGCGCGCCAGCGACCTGATATAGGTCCCTTTGCTGCACACCACGCGGAAGTCAACCTCCGGCATGGCAATGCGGGTGATCTCGAAGGCAGAGATCGTCACTTCGCGCGACTTGATTTCCACATTCACCTCTTTCCTGGCCGACTCATAGGCCCGCTTTCCATCGACTTTGATGGCCGAAAACTGGGGAGGTACCTGTTCGAAAGTACCTGTAAAATGTGTTGCCGCCGAGCGGATGGCAGCCTCCCATCCCAACCGACTGTCTGACCCTGCCGGTGCAATAACCGGAAAAGTTTGATCGACAGCGGTCTCAAGATCAAAAGAGGGGGTGGTGGCGCCAAGCATGAAGGTCCCTGTATACTCCTTCTCGAGTCCCTGGAATTCATCAATGCGCCGGGTGAATTTGCCGGTACACAGGATCAGCAGTCCGGTGGCCAGGGGATCAAGGGTGCCGGCATGGCCGATCTTAATCTTACGGATACCGGTAAGTTTCCGGATGGATATCCTTAGCTTGCCGACCACATCGAAAGAGGTCCAGGAATAGGGTTTGTTTACCAGCAGGACTTCGCCCTGCTCAAACTGGAAGGGCATCACTGAATGGATAAGCTATGGCCGGTCAGCAGGAAAACGATCAGGAAAAGTCCGACAACAATCCGGTAATAACCAAAAGCAACGAATCCATGTTTTGTAAGGAAGGTGATAAATGCCTTGATGGCTGCGATCGCCACGAGGAAGCCAACCAGGTTGCCCAGGGCCAGCAGCTGAATATTGTGGGCGGTAAGTACTTCCGGGGCCTCCCTCCAGGTATCCCAGAGACTTTTGGCAAAG
>CAIYQH010000169.1 GCA_903928285.1 uncultured Bacteroidales bacterium | reverse complement strand
GGGGTCAATTTGAAGCGTATAAGAGGGGTCAATTAGAGCGTAATATCCACGCATCACAGGATAACCCCATCTGATCAGTGCTATGATTTATTGGACTTTCCACTATATTTGCTATTCAATGCAAACACAGCAAACATGAAAACAAACAATAACAGATGAACATTTCAAAAACTAAAAAGAGGTGGGGCCTCATTTTGTTATTGCTTGCTGTCATTGCCATGCTGGCTATATATCCGTTGCCGCCACAAGCTCCCATCCAATATTACGACAGGCAAAGAGGCTTGTTAAAAACGGAAAAAGTGGCTGGCGAAAAGTGGTTGGTGTGGCTTTATAATAATCCTGTTGGCGAAGCAACATTGTGGGCGCTGGCCAAAAGAAAGGTGGTTTCGTCTGTTTATGGCAATAGAATGGATCGTCCTTCATCGACCAAAAAAATACAATCCTTTGTTGAAGAATTTGATATCGACATGAGTACCGCCCAAAAACAGGAGTTCAACTCTTTCAACGATTTCTTTACCCGGAAACTAAAGAATAATGCCAGACCGGTGGATACCAACTCAACCGTTACAGTGTCGCCTGCCGATGGAAAAATACTGGCATATGCCAATATCAGCAACAGCGATTTTATCATCAAAGGAACGCGTTTCGATATTTTTTCGTTTTTGAATCATGCCCGCCTTGCTCAAAAGTACTTTAATGGCACCCTGGTGATCATCCGGCTTGCCCCTTTCGATTACCACCGTTTCCATTTTCCCATTAGCGGAAGTGTATCACCCATCACCCGGATCGACGGTGATTATTATTCAGTTAACCCCCTTGCTTTGCGCAAAATGACTGAAATATTCTGCCTCAACAAAAGGGAATTTACCATCATTTCAAACCACTTGTTCGGAGATGTTGTGATGACTGAAGTAGGTGCAACCATGGTAGGAAGTATCGTACAGACTTATACAGGGAATTTTGTAAAAAAAGGGGAAGAGAAAGGGTATTTCAAATTTGGAGGTTCCACGGTAGTGCTACTGTTTGAAAAAAACAAAATTCGCATCGATGAAGATTTATTGATCAATACTTTAAAGGGTTATGAAACCGTAATCAAAGAAGGAGAAAGAATTGGTGTATCGATGATTAATCCAAGCTTATAGGTCGTCGGCTTCGTTCATTCGTGCTGATCATCGCACTAAAAAACTTGTTAGAATAGAAAGTTGCAACCACCGAATCTCCTGGTAATAAAAGAAAAAGCTGGTATTTCTGCCGGAGAGTCCAGTAAGGCACCAATTACTATTAAAAGTTGCAGCTGTGGTATAACCTGATAATCGAAGACAAAGCCGGAATTTCGATGCGTACCGGACAGGGTGGAGTGGGGAAGTCTGAAGGGTCTGCCACCTACTTCCTGATATACTGAAACTCCGGATCGTTCGACGGGCAGGACAAGCCCTTGCTACCGCCGAACCGGTAACAGACTCCTGCCAGCAGCAAGGTTGAATTGGTATACCCCTTTATCTCTGCCCCTGAAAAATAGCTGTTGCGCTCAAAGTCGGAGACGGACGAGCGGATATTGATCACTCCAAGGTTGTCGCGCACCTCCAGTGTGACAAGGAAGCTCTTTCCGACGGGAATGGCTATCCCGCAACCGGCTGTTACAGCCAGGTTGACAGGAAGATAGGCATCCGTCTCGTTTGCCACCTTCGCTTTGTTTCCGTTTTCGGGCAGATGCCAGAGCGACTCCTGCAGCAGGAGGGAGAGGCAGGGGCCGGCATTGACAAAGAACCTGATCCTGCTGCCAATGCTCCACTTCACCAGCACCGGCAGGGAGAGGTAGTCGAGGTTGTATTGCAACATCCCGCTTGGGGGAAGCATGGCCGAGTAATTGTCGGTCCGGGTGCTGATCCTCTCGTAATGCAGGGCCAGTTTGACCGAAAAGTTGCCGGCGAATCCATATTCGCCGAAGATCCCCGTCGTTCCCGCCAGCGAGAATTTGGACTGGCTGTAGATGCTTTGGCTGCCATAGATGAACGACAGGCCGGGGCCACCTTCGATCCCGGCACCCCAGGAACCTTTTTGGGCAAAAAGGGAACCTGCCGGCGCGGCCAGGAGAAGGCAGAAACAAACGATCATTCTCGTATTCATGCAGTTACAATATTATGAGGGCACTTCACCTCCAGAGACTCACCCGAACTCGTATGGAAAGTGGTCCTCCATTGAATCCAAAGGGATTAGACAAAATTAGTCAACTTTTCTTGAAACCCCGTCTTTGGTGAAATCAAAATCATCCTTATCAGTTTTATACTTCTATGTTTGTCAGCCGAGTTGGGTGGAAAAATCGGAGTTCTTGACCACCCTCTGCCGATTT
>CAIYQH010000168.1 GCA_903928285.1 uncultured Bacteroidales bacterium | reverse complement strand
GTTTCATGTACATTATGATCGGTGATGAGTACCCCGATATTTTTTTCCTTCAATCTCCTAACGATCAGCTGGATATCTTCCACTGCAATAGGGTCGATGCCGGCAAAGGGTTCGTCAAGCAGGATAAATTTCGGGTCAACCGCAAGGGAGCGGGCAATCTCGCATCGCCTGCGTTCGCCTCCCGATAGGGTGATTCCATAACTTTTCCTGACATGCTGAAGGCCGAATTCATCCAGCAGTTTTTCCAGGCGTTCCTTCTGCATCTCTTTTGAAAGTCCTGTAAATTCAAGGATTGCCTTGATGTTGTCCTCCACGCTCAGGTTCCTGAAGATGGAGGCCTCCTGGGGAAGGTAACTGATGCCCCGTTGCGCCCTCTTGTACATGGGTTCCATGGTGATATTCATATCATCGAGGAACACCTGGCCTGCAAAAGGTTTGATAAGTCCGACAATGATGTAAAACGAGGTGGTTTTCCCGGCGCCGTTCGGGCCAAGCAATCCAACGATCTCTCCCTGATTCAACTCGATGGAAACTTCATTGACAACAGTGCGTTTCCGGTACTTTTTAACAATTTTTTCAGTCCTGAGGATCATGCAGTTTTTTTTTGCCGTGGTGATAGCCGGGTGCAAAATTAGAAAGAAAAGAATAGCGAAACGAATATTCCGAATTTGGGGACATTGGGATTTCCGGGGTCATGGAGATGATTCATCCGCCAGATGGCGTCAATCCTGATAATTTTAAAGATGTTTTCAATGCCGGCTCCCGATTCCCAGTAGGGTTCCCGGCCCAGCGACCTGAGGTTTCCTGGGAATTGCGAATATTGGCTGTTCTGCGGGGTCAGCGTGCCATAGACGCAACGCAGATGACCCACCTCCCGCCATTTCAGTTTCCTGAACAGGGGTATCTTGTTAAACAACAGCCCTCCGAAATGGTGTGTGTAGGAGGCGCTGATCCAGGTATCGCTGACGAATTCATAATAATTCATGAGGTTCGCAGATTGATCATCATAAAAAAAGGTTTGGTTGCCATCATGGATTTTCAGTAACGGGTAGGGGAGTCTCCCCCATATCTTCCCCGCATTGATAATATATTTTGACCAGCCGATGGTGGCAAAGTTGAACCATTCGGAGATGTTCAGCTCCAGCTTATGGAATTCATAATCACTCTTTAACATGCGGGGAATGCCATAGGAATAGTGCAGCTGGATGATAGGATACACAGAACTGATCGTAACGCGGTAAAATTCGGTAGAAATGAAGCGTTCCCGGAAGGAAAATCTCATATCCAGCTGAATTTCAGAGGTGTAAATTGAATTCATGGCCACCGGCACGGCGCCCGGGTTGGGAAAGATCCTGAATTCGGTGGAGCCAAGGGGGAAAACTTCGCGGTGTACCAGGTGCACCTTGTTGATTAACCCTGTGTACCATTCATGTTCATAGGCAACCCGGTAATCGCGCACCCTTGTCAGTTTGTTGTTAGGTCCGCGGTAAAACACCGAAGAGAGCAGGTTATCGGTTGACAAGGCAGACGGATTTGCCCCCAGTTGCTCCACATCATCCTTAAAACCGGCAGCAAGGTCGCGTCGTGGATTTTTGCTGAACATGTAAAGCACATCAAACCCGTATTTTACCTTGTGGTCCCAGGTGCCATAGGCACCATAGGCTTCCAGTTGTACCTTTTTGCTGAACGAATTGGCTGTTCTGATGCCAAACCTGAAACGGATCCCCTCAATACCATTGTAACTGACGAAATTGAAATAGGGGCCTAATTGGAATTTGCCCCAACTCAGATATCCGGCAAATACACCGTAAATGATATCGGTGTAGGTTTTGAAAATGGGGATCGATTTAACAGAATCAACCATCTTGTAGATCCCCTTCTCTTTCTCACTCAGCTTTTCAGGCCGTGCTTCGTTCCAGTACTCCTTTGGCTTGGCGCTGGCTTCGGGGTCGATAAACACATCGGTCGGGGAACGGAAAAACCGTTTGTCCTCGGGAACGTCGAATTGGAAATTCCGGTAGGTAGTGTTACGGTGTCCGTAAAAACCAATGGTTTTCTTTGCATCATCCAGCACATTGAAGTCCCCATCCAGCCTGTCTTTTGTCAACATCCAGAACAGGTTGCCGGTCCACTCAAATTCCTGTTCGACCTCCAGGTCGTTGATGAAATTTACGTTGGCATCACCGGCGATGCGCATCTTGAATTTTTTAACGGCAAATGAAGAGTCGTTGATCCACAGGTTTCCTGTAAAGGTCAGTTCCTGTTTCCGGCGTGGTTTGAACATGATATGATAACAGTACTTGTTGCCGATATAGGCGCTGTCGACAAGGTAAAATTTGTAATAATCAATGGAAAAATCGGCCACCGGACTTACGAAATTC
>CAIYQH010000167.1 GCA_903928285.1 uncultured Bacteroidales bacterium | reverse complement strand
TATCCGTTTTCAGGTGGATGGGAGGTGGTCATTGAACGGAAGAAATAATGCAGGCTTATGCAATCCATGAAAATTTTTCTGTTGTTGATCTGGATCTTTTTTTTACAACCCTCGCTGCTGTTTGCCCAGTTTCAGCAAACTTCGGGACCCGAAGGCGGCGTGATCAATGCCTTGATCAACCATAACGGAACCCTGCTGGCCGGTTCGGGCGGGGCGGGCATCTTCCGTTCGGCCGATGGCGGCAACAGCTGGATGTGGTCAAACACAGGGCTGCAGAGCCTGATCATTTTCGCTTTTGCCGAAAAAGATTCTGTCATCTTTGCAGGATCGGCACAGGGGCTCTATAAATCAACCGACGACGGCGTAACGTGGAGCCAGGATGGACTGACAATTGGCGTTGTTTCCCTTGCAACATGCGGCAACTATATATTTGCAGGGACTACCTTTAATGGCATATACCGGTCAGACCTGAACGGGAATAACTGGGTGCTGAAAAACACGGGGCTGATAAACCTCGATGTTATGTGCATGGCATGCTACGATTCGCTCCTCTATATCGCGACGGAAGATGGGATTTTCAAATCGACCGTATGGGGAAACAGCTGGACGGCTGCAGGTTTTACCAACCTGGTCAACTCCCTGGCTGTAAACCAGTCCACGATCTTTGCCGGGACCGGCGGTGGGATCTACAAATCGCCCGCCGGATCGACCAACTGGACTTTTTCGGGCAATGGCTTGCTTCCCTTCGAAACGATCACGGCCCTCAAAGTAAACGGCGGGGTTATGTACGCAGGATCGGCAACCAGGGGTGTATACCGCTCGGATGACAATGGAAACACGTGGGTGCTGCATAATGCAGGGTTGACCGTAAAATATGTAAGAACGCTCGAATGCCTTGGAACGGTTCCATTGGCGGGAACCAACGGGGGCGGGGTCTATTCGTTCAATGAGTCAGGAAACACCTGGATCCCAAAGAATTCAGGGATCATCAACACCCGGGTGACGGCCCTTATGACCCGGGGGCCGGAGATCTATTGCGGAACCTATGATAGCGGGATCTTTGCCACGGATGACAATGGGAATACCTGGAACTCCCGCAGCACGGGGTTGCCTGCGGCGCCGGTGAATGCGCTTCTTCAGTCGGGTCAAAACCTTTATTGCGGGCTGGGAACCGGGAATGGGATTTACAGTTCTGCCGACCAGGGCCAGACCTGGTCGCACAGCGGACTCACGATGAATATTTATGCACTGTCGGAATTGCCCGGCAAACTGGTTGCCGGCGCCAGCGATGGCATTTACAGCTCCACCGATAACGGGGTCTCCTGGTGGGCATCCAACAGCGGGTTGCCATCTTCACCCCAGGTTTTTTCCCTGTTGCCGGCCGGAACGGAGGTGTTTGCAGGACTATACAACAACGGGGTCTATGTTTCCACAGACAATGGCAGCAGCTGGACGGCGCGAAACAACGGCCTCCCGGGCCTAACGGTCTATGCCCTTGCTGAAAACGATTCAAGCCTGTTCGCGGGTACTTACAGCGGCATCTACCGCTCCATGGATGATGGCGCGCACTGGACCACCGTCAATTACGGATTGTCGTCGATGTGGGTAAACGCACTTGCCAATACTGCAAACGGGCTTTTGGCGGGGACATTCGACGGGCTGTACCTGTCGAAGAACAACGGGAATTACTGGGCCAATGTCAGCGACGGCCTGACGGATAAGGATATCAACTCGGTCGCGGTTTCAGGTAATATCGTGTTTGCTGGTACCAACAATAGCGGCGTGTGGTCAAACCTGCTATCCGTGATATCGGGCGTTCAGGAAACCGGCAACCCGGCGGGTATCCTGGTTTATCCCAACCCGGCGCACGACCGCGTGAACGTGTCATTATCCGACCCCGGGTTTCCCTTCGACAGGGTCAGGATCTACGACCTGTTGGGAAACCTTGTCTGTACATATAACCCTGGAACTGTGAGCCGCTGCGCACTGGATATTTCCGCATTGCCGCGTGGTTTGTATATCCTGGTGGTCAGATGTGCCGGAATGGATCAGCAAATAAGACTCTTAGTGGAGTGAGGGGAGTGGCAAAGATAAAAAGTACAATTTATTATAACGTTATCATTTCCTGAACAATGCTTGAACAATAGGAATAAAAAAAAACCTTGATTAACTTAATAATCAAGGTTTTATGATCTAATTTAAGTCGGGGTGAGAAGATGTTAACCCGTCTTATTTATACAAGGGTTACACTTGTTTAAATAGCCTAAAAAATCAGTATTAACGGCACTTTCATAAAATATATAAATATGATTAGGTAAGAATAAATATAGGTAAGTAAAAAATAAACGGAAACTAAAGCGGAAACGGAATAAATATTACTTACTTTTGCTTGTCTTAAAATTTCGATCATGGCAAACATACATTTTATACTACATTCAAAGGAAAAAAGAACAGAGGAAACATACGAAAAGAACCCGCAGCCAATTTACCTATGTTACAGGATAGGCAAAAATGATAAATTCATTTTTCCGGTAGGGTTTAAAACCATTCCAAAACATTGGAACCCTAAAGCATATAGGCTAAGGAACGTAACAGATAATCCAGATAAGGACAAAATAAATAATTTTCTAAATGAACTGGAAACCGTAACAGAATCATTTTTAACTGATTTAGTAATTAACAAAAAGGAAATAACAAAGAACGAGTTAAAAAATTTCCTTCAAAACTATTTGCACCCATCACCGATAAACGAAAAAACATTTATAGGGCATTGCCAAAAATTTATAAATGAGATAGACAGCCGGATTAATTCAAAAACCGGGCAATTAATCAGCTATAAAACAAAAAGGGATTATCACCGAACCTTTGAATTCATCAAAGAATATCAAAAGGTAAAAGGTAAAGATATTGATTTTCAAAATATTGATTTAGATTTTTATCAGGATTTTACGGAATTTTTACAGAATGGGGCATCTAAAAACAAAAAAGGAGAGGTTAATAAGCTATCTACAAATACAATATCACATAAAATTCAGAGCCTTAAAGCAATGTTAAACGATGCAACGGATAAGGGATTAAATAAAAATTTGTTCTTTAAAAGTCCCAAATTTAAAGCAGTAAAAGAGGAAAGCGAAAGTATTTATCTAAATGAAAATGAGTTATCTATAATTGAAAAACATGATTTTAGCGATAATGACAGGTTAGATAAGGTACGGGATTTGTTTTTATTTGGTGCATGGACAGGTTTAAGATTTTCGGATTTTACCCGGATCACAAACGACAGCATAGATAAAAATGGTAGGATCAGTATTAAACAGCAAAAAACCGGGAAACCTGTTATAATTCCATTACACCCCACAGTTAAAAGAATTTGGAATAAGTATAGCGGGAAATTGCCCCGCGCTATCTCAAATCAAAAATTTAACGATTATATAAAAGAGGTTTGCAAGATTTGTAAGATAAACGACACCTTTCATAAAGGGATAACGAAAGGAGGAACACACACATCAACACAATTTAAAAAACATCAACTTGTAAGCAGTCACAC
>CAIYQH010000166.1 GCA_903928285.1 uncultured Bacteroidales bacterium | reverse complement strand
TCAATGGCATCCACCAACCACCCCGCAGCAGGAGATGGAGGCCTTACTGAAATAACGACACTCAGGAAAAACAAAAACACCAGGACTGGAGGTCCGGGATATTCCCGTTCCTTCCGGTTCTGGTGTTTTTTTTGCGTTTCAGGGATGAAACGGCAGGCTATTCCACTATGGTGATCCAGCCGTGCGTATCGGGTTCGATACCCTCCTGGATGCCTTTGAGTTTATTGTACAATTTTTCAGAAACTACGCCAGGCTTCCCGTTTTTACAGAACTTATATTCTTTCCCGGTATCGCGGTCGTGGATCATACAGATAGGTGAAATAACTGCGGCAGTACCACAGGCTCCCACCTCTTCAAATTCATCAAGTTCTTCAACAGGAACATGACGCTGTTCGACCTTTAATCCCATCTCTTCCGCCAGTACACGCAAAGACATGTTGGTGATGGAGGGAAGTATGGAGGATGAATCAGGCGTTACATAGGTATTGTTTTTGATCCCGAAGAAATTGGCAGGGCCGGCTTCATCGATATATTTTTTCTCCCTGGCATCCAGGAAGATACAGGAGGCAAACCCATCTGAGTGGGCACGTTCGCCGGCACGCAGGCTGGCGGCATAATTTCCGCCGACCTTGATATGCCCGGTACCCAGCGGGGCGGCACGGTCGAAATCGCGTACGATCTGCATCTTGACAGGGTTGAAACCCTCTTTGAAATAGGGGCCTACCGGTCCGACAAATACCATGAACAGATATTCCTTGGCAGCCTTTACCCCTACCTGGGCGCCCGTGCCGATCAGCAAAGGCCTGATATAGAGCGAGGCGCCTTCGCCGTAAGGCGGGACATATTTCAGGTTCAGCTTTACGGCCTTCAGCACTACCTCGGTGAATAACTCAACGGGAACTTCAGCCATCATGACGCCCTTGGAAGAGTTGATCATGCGTTTGGCATTTTCCTCCAGCCTGAATATCCTGATCTTGCCGTCTTTGCCGGTAAAGGCCTTTAACCCTTCAAAAGCTTCCTGGCCGTAATGCAGACAGGTTGCCGCCATATGCATGGTAATGGTCTCGGAGTCGGTTACCTCCAGTTCTCCCCATTTCCCGTCTTTATAATAGCAACGTACGTTGTAATCCGTTTTAAAATAGCCGAACGGCAGGTTTTTCCAATCAATCGTGTTCATATCAGTGGTTTTTTTAGTAGTTGTTTCAGAACGAAATACCCTGTAAAGTTAGAAATTTTCCTTATCGAAAAATCCTCCGTAAAAAAAAAGATAGCAGACCTGTTCTTGTCATTTTGTCAGTCATTTCCGATTGGCACCTGCTTTGATAATCCATAGCCGTGAAATCAAAAATAAACCGCTATGCAAAAAGGTAAAATAAACGTTCAGACGGAGAACATCTTCCCGATCATTAAAAAATTCCTGTATTCAGAACACGAGATTTTCCTGCGTGAACTGGTATCCAATGCCGTGGATGCCACCCAGAAACTCAAGACACTGGCTGCCCTCGGTAAGTTCAGTGGCGATATCAGCGACCTGACCATCCAGATAACGCTGGATCCTGAGAAAAAGACCATCTCTGTCAGGGATAAGGGAATCGGTATGACCTCGGCCGAAGTTGACAAATATATCAACCAGATCGCATTTTCGAGCGCAGAGGAGTTCATCAAGAAATTCAAAACCAAGTCGGAATCAGAAATGAATGCCATTATTGGCCATTTCGGACTTGGTTTTTACTCCAGTTTCATGGTTTCGGAAAAGGTGGAGATCATCACCAAAACGTACCAGAAGAAGGATTCGGCAGCTGTTCACTGGGAGTGCGACGGAAGCCCTGATTACACCATGGACGAATCGGACAAGAAAGACCGCGGCACGGAGATCATCCTGCATATTGCCGACGATTCAAAAGACTACCTGGAAGAACACACCTTGCTGGGCATCCTGAAAAAATATTGCAAATTTCTCCCGGTCCCCATCCAGTTCGGCACCGAAAAAACATGGGAAACCATTGAAGGCGAGAAGGATGAAAAGGGTAATGATAAACGGGTTGAAGTTGAAAAACCAAGGATCATCAACAATACCAGCCCCATCTGGAAAAAGAAACCTGTTGACCTGAAAGATGAG
>CAIYQH010000165.1 GCA_903928285.1 uncultured Bacteroidales bacterium | reverse complement strand
GGCTAGAGCGTTAGACTGGCAGTCTAAAGGTCAGGGGTTCGACTCCCCTATTCTCCACCATCAGTAAGTAAAAAGCCTTGAAAACCTTTGTTTTTCAGGGCTTTTTCATTTTTTTTATTTTCACCCAGTACGTAAAGTTTCAGGCAATGCCATATGGAATATTGCGGCTCAGCAAGAATTTCCGGGGGGATTAGCTTAAAATTCACATTTCACATTTCACATTTTTTTGTGGTAAATCATGGTGGTTAAATATTGCGTTGGTTTCTGAAATTTAAACAAATTCACACCTCTTTACCAGCTGTTATAGGGATGAAGCGACAGGAATGCATTGTAATACCGCTTATCCATGGTTACCTCTTCTCCTACCCAGCCGGGAATTTCAAATGAATCACCCTGGTTTTCAAGTTCGATTTCCGCTACAATCAATCCGCTGTTGACACCCAGGAATTCATCCACCTCCCACACCAGGCCATTGCCGGCCGGTATCCTGGTGCGGACCTTTTCGACCTGTTCAGTCGTAAAGAGACGGAGCATCTCCCGCGCCTCCGTAACCGGGATTCCGTATTCATATTCAGAACGCGAGAAGGTATCCGACTTCCCCTTGATCGTGAGGAAACCCTTTTCTCCCGCCACCCGCACCCTGACCACCTTGTCCTGGTCGATGCTGAGATATCCCTGTATAAAAGGGATTCCGGCAGGTTTATCGAGGAGGGCCCATAGGTCCTTATTTACCAGAAATTTACGTTCAATTTCAACATGATTCATGAGGGTTCTTTTAATGGTGAAAGATACAAAATAAAAGAGGTTGTCGCGAATGCCGAAACCGGCAAAACATGACAACCTCTCTGGAAGAATAAAGAAAGACACAGGAACCGGGAACATAAAGAACGAGATAGTATTAACCAAAACCCTTATGATCCTGTGTCCTTCATATCTTATGCGGGAGTTTCCGGCAATGTCAGGGTTATGCCGGTTTTCCTGCTGTTTCGTTGCATTGCAAGTTTGTTTGAGACCAGAGCTAAAATAAAATAACCTACCATCTGGATCGAGAGAACAGTTATCTCATGTCTGACCGAATCGAGTCCCCCACCCATGATCCGCAGTTTTAAAAAAGCCGGCAACATGGTGGTGGTCGGAAACAGGTAGCCTAGTATTCTCGCAGCTCCCGGCAGAGAATCCATGGGCCATGCGATTCCGCAAAGAAAAAAGACCACCGGCGAAATGAAAACGATAAACATCAGTGCGTGAACTCGTTTCCTGAACCAGACACTGATCGCAATTCCCATAAAGGAAACGGCGTAGATAAATAGCAGCAACAGAGGGTAAATCCGCAGGAAACCTGCTTTTTCAGGGAATCCCATCCAGTGGTAAAACAGGACCAGGGTGACCAGCGTGGTTGCCAGGTAAAGCGCAACGTAAACCGACGATTTACCGAGGATGACCTGGATGCTGTGTACACGGCCTTTTACAGATCCCGTGGCGATAAGTTTTTTTGTTTCATAATGTTTTCCGAACAGAAGGCCGATCCCAATAAGCAGGGTTTGCTGGATGACGATCATCAGGATTCCCGGGACAATGAAGGTGGCATAACCCGATGAAGGGTTATAGGCATCAAACATTTGCGGGGTGATTGCCTCGCAGCGGTTCACTGCCTCCTCATACATTTTTCCTGTGGCAAGCATTGATTTTATTTCGATTCCTGCATTCATCATGCCGGTGGTATAGGTGGCTGCCGTAAATACCTGCTTGTAGACGAAAAACCTGCCGGCATCGCAGTAAACAGTGACTTTGGCCTGCTCCCCGCGGAATAGGGCTTTTTCAAATTCTGCAGGAATCAGGACGACACCATGTATTTTGCCCTCGTAAAAGAGCGTTTCAGCCTCCTTCAGACTCATGGGTTTTTCGGTTACCTTCACCTGTTCGGTGGCATCCAGCAGCCTGCTGTACTGGCGACTGAGCGCCGAATGGTCGAGGTCGACCACCGCCACAGGTATCTCCCTGATCGATTCATTCATATAGCCGGTGGAATAGAGCATGGGATAAATAATGGCCGCCACCAGGAAGATCAGTACGGCGCCGGCGTCGTTGAACGATTCACGGATCTCCGCCAGGAAAATCCCGTAAATGTTCTGAGCGTTATTTTTGATTGCTTTTAACATCGTACGATCAGATTTTACCCCAGTATTTTTCATGTTGCATAAGGTATTTCAACCTTGGTACCAGGCAAATGCCAGCTGCCAGAAAGATTACCAGCTTCCAAAGGAGGATAACCGCATTGGCGGTGGGTTCTCCGCGGAGGGTTTGACCCACGAATATTTCAAGCCAGTAGGTAAGGGGAAATATTTTGCTGAATACCTGGGCCATCACTGGCATCCCGAAGGCGGGAAAGGTCAGACCGGCAAAGGTGATCGCCAGCATGGTATAGGCGCTTGCAAGCGACAGGGCCAGCCTCAGGTTCCGGGTCAGGGTAACCATGAACAGGGCCATTCCCTGGTAACTCAGGATCATCAGGAATTCAGAAAGCAGGATCATCAGGAAATGACCCCTGAGCGGAAGCCCCAGTACCTGGAAAAAAATAAGGTTCATCGCCATGGCAATGCCGAAGAACCAGGTGGTATGGATCAGCAGTTTACCGGCAATGGCGGGCAGCATCCTGTTTCCGGCCGCCTGCAGCCATCCGGGCCCGGTGCTGTATTGCAGTTCGGTTCCCAATGCATAGATGGTGCCGAACAGGACGAAAACGGTGAGCAATACCGGCAGGATCAGCAGGGTGAGGTAATATTCATAATTGGTGTAGGGATTAAAAAGCAGGACAGGGGATAGCTGGACTGCCTGGATTTTAGCCAGAGCCTGTGTCGGCGACTCGCCCCACATCATGCGGGTTTGCAGTTTTATCCCGGCTGAAAGGGTAGCAATGGCCTTTTGAATGCCGCTTTTCAGCAATCCTGCTTTAATCAGGTATACATTGTTGAAATAGATGGCTATGTCAACATGTTTTCCGCGCATGATCTGTTTTTCCGAACCTGCCGGGATCACCACGACGGCATCTGCTTTCCCTGCAATCATGGCGCTTCTTGCCTCATTGGGATCGCTAAAATGGTTGTCGGGCCTGGCAATGGGGGTTGCTTCGACCATCCTGATGATCTTCCGCGACAGGGTGGTATGATCCTGGTCAACGATTGCCACAGGCAGTTTTCGCGGTACATTGGCCGAAAAGATCAGCGTGATGAGGCTGAATCCAATCAGCGGGGCGATGATCCCGGTGAAGAAATATACCTTATCACGGAGGATACGGTTTATCTCCCTGCTGAAAACGGCTAATACCGGATGGGATCTTTCTTTTTCCATTGTTTTTTTTCCTTTTATGCCTGATGCCTTCTTCGTTTTGGCCGGTTTATTTCCCTGCTGCTTTGGCTACTTTTCTCCAGTTGACCAGCGCGCTCATGCCCGGCCTGAGTCCTTCAACAGGATTAACTGGCCTGGCATGGACTTCAAACGATTTCATGTCGAAGTCGCCGGAGGTTTTGGTTGCATTCCAGGTGGCGAAATTGCCGAGAGGGTGGATATAGGTAACCTTAAGCCTGATCGTTTTGTTTCCCAGGGCCGGGAAACGGGCGTCGAATTCCGAACCCATCCTCACCGAAGCAAGCAGGTCTTCGCGCAGGTTAAAGGTGATCCAGCAATCTTTCAGGTCGATGAGGGTAACGACCGGGTATCCTGCCGAAACAAGTTCACCGGGTTCAGCGATGATATCCGAAATCTCACCATCTGCAGGGGAGAAGATCCGGGTTTCGTCGAGGTAACTTTTTACCTCGGTGATGGCGCCTTGTGCCCTGTCGACCATGGCTTTGGCTGATTCCTTGTCCTCGTTGCGGGTCCCGTTTTTTGCCTTGGTCCAGGTTTCCCGGGCAGCATTGGCTGTTTCAAGAGCTACCTTCAGCTGGGCCTCCGATTCATCTTTCTTTTGCGCCGGAAAAACGCCCTCCTTATAGAGGTTCTGGATCCTGGTATTGGTTTTGAGGGCCAGGTCATAGGCTGCCTGTGCTTTCTGATACATGTTATACGCTGCAGCGATATCCTCTTTTTCGGCCCCTGTTTCAGCCTTGAGGTTCTGTGCCCTGGCTCCCTGCAGCGCAGCATTGGCCTGGTCAAGCTTTGCATTGATCTCCGGACTGCTGAGGACGAACAACAACATACCTTTTTTTACAATATCGCCCTTGTGAACAGGCAGACTGTCGAGACGGCCTACAATTTTGGAGGCAACCCTGATCTGTGTCGCATCAACCTCTCCCTGAACTTCGATGGGCCTTGGCATGCAGATCACGATTGCTGAATATATAACCAGAGCCAGCAGAATGCATATTCCGGTGATGGTCAAAATAATCGCTTTTTTATTCATAATGTAATGATTTACTATTTTTCGTTTCTTTTATTGATAATGCTCTGATTTCGCGTTGTTCCTGTTGGAGTAAGAGGAAAAATCGGCTGAAACGCCGGAATATTCCAGCAACCTGGCCAGGGTCACATCGTAATTGAACATTGCCTGTAACCTTTCGGTCCTGATCTGGGCCAGGGCGAGGCTGGCATCAATCACCTGGGTCGAATTGGTCATCTCCTGGCGGAAGGATACCTCGCTTGCGCGCAGGTATTCCTCGGCGTACTGACGGGCCGTGGCAAGCTCTGTGAGCTGGTCGTGGTACATGGTCAGCTCATGGTACAGTTTATTGACCATGGAGGCCACGTCGGATTGTGCTTTCAGTCCGTATTCCTCCGCCTCCCTGGTTTTCAGTGAGGCAGCCTTGACCTTGGCAAAGCGGGCCACGCCATCGAAAAGGGTCCATTTAAGTCCTATTCCGACTTCCCAGTCGGGCATATAGGGCGAAAGATCCTTGTTTACGATATCGTACGTTCCCTGAACAGCAACCGCGGGCAGGAAATCGGCGCGTTCAGCCTTGTAGCCCTGTTCTGCCATTTGTTTCTTTGATTCTATCTGGTTTATCAGCGGGTTCCTGGTCAGGGAAAGATCAATGAAGAAGCTTTCCGGCTCGATGGAATCGAGGTAAAAGAGGTTGGATACGGTTTCAATCAGGGTGCTGTCGCCGATAGCCATGGTGCCGGTCAGGGCCTGGTTCACAATTTCGTTTTGCTGCAGGGCCTTGCTTAATTCGCGGCTTGCCTGCGCATGGTAAACCTTTGCATGAAGCACATCGGCATTGGAGATCATCCCCTCCTTTTCCAGTTTTACGGCTTCGTCGAGGTGCTGCTGCAGTCCCTTGATAACTTCCTGCCTGACCAGCACGACCTGCCTGGCAAGGCAAAGTCCGTAGTACCGTTCGGCCAGTTCGCTCATCAGCTCTCCCTGTTTCTGACGCGTGATTTCCGTGACCTCCAGCTGATTTATTGAAGCCGCCTTGTTGGCTGCCCTGATCTTTCCTCCGGCGTAAATGGGCCATTGCATGGTAGCCGCCACCACACCGAATTCTTTTTTCTGGATCATCTGGTCCCATTGCTGTGATTCGATCTCATTGAGGCCAGCCAGCATCTTTTGCCGGATAATCTGGTTGGCCATATCGTCGGGAACCCCGGTAATGCCGAATTTCCCGTAGTTTCCAAGCGTTTTATAGAGGGGAGCGATGGCGTCCCTGACGGGGGTTAGGTCAAGGGTTATGGGATCGGACATGACCGTTGCATTGGCCATGATCCCAACCGTTGGGTAGTAGAGTCCTTTTGCCGCACGGCGCTCCTGGTCCTTCTGTAGCTTAAGGTAATTCACCTGTTTCAGCACATGGCTGTTTTCCCATGTAATCTCACGGGCCTGCTCGAATGTTACTTTTTTCACAGATAGCGGGTGGGCACCTTTGGAGCTGATGTTACAAAAGAGCAACAGGATAGCCAGTCCCGGGATAATATTGATTCTTATTTTCATATCGTATTTGATATTAGCTCTTTAAATGGTTTGACTCACGTTTGATAATACCAAAAAACAGCACCTCCAGGAGCCTGTCAAGACGCTGTTCAAGCAGGTGGTCACTGCCTGAATCGGCAACCAGCAGGGGAATCTCCATTCCTTTCAGGGCTGTTACGATGGCAATCGAAGTCAAATAGGTATCTTCGAGGTGAAATATCCCGGTTTCAACCCCCTGGTCGAGGATCACGGCAACGACGTTGATCTCCTCCTGGTCGGTTTGCTGGCGGGTCTGATCGACAAAATCGCGCTGCGAAGGGTGCTCCGTGCGCAGCACATTATAGAGATTCTTGAGGCTTTTCAGCCCCTGCATGCGCTCGACCACATAAACTTTAAGTTTTTCCCTTGAATCCTTTTTCTGCAATACCGCAGCAAGAATCCTGCTTTTCATCAGCTGTAACTCCTTTTCGATCACTGCTTTAAAAATATCCTCCTTGCTGGTGAAATAATAGTAGATGGAACTTTTTCCCTTCCCCATCTCCTTTGCAATGTCATCCACGGTACTTTTCCCGTAACCATACCGGTTAAAGACATCCTGCGCGGCGGCAAGGATCTTCATGCGGGTTTCATCTTTCTTAACCATATAATTCGACTAATTGACTAAAACGGTCCAAAATTACAATACATTTTATTGTTTCCGACATTTTTTATCAAATATTTTTTTAATTCTTTGTAATGGCATGAAAGTTTGGTGTTTGCAATGTCAATTAAACTACTTAACTTTGTGCTGTTAATTAATTAACAATAAATTTATGAAACCTACACATATTGAGCATCTTGGCATTGCAGTGAAAAGTCTGGAGGAGAGTATTCCCTATTACGAGAATTTGCTGGGAACAAAATGTTACAACATTGAAGAAGTTAAGGATCAGCGTGTTAAAACGGCTTTTTTCCTCGTCGGCGAAACCAAGATCGAGCTTCTTGAATCAACTGACCCGGAAGGCCCCATCGGGAAATTCCTGGAAAAGAAGGGGGAAGGGATCCATCATATCGCCTTTGCCGTTGCGGATGCTACCGTTGCCCTTGCGGATGCTGAATCACAGGGACTTGTACTGATCGACAAAGTCTCCCGCAGGGGAGCCGAAGGGATGAACATTGGGTTTCTCCATCCAAAATCGACCCATGGTGTGCTTGTAGAGTTATGCAGTAAGTAAAGATAAACAGAACTAATACCCTCTCCTATGGCTAATGAAAGTAAAATCTCCGAACTGCTTGCTAAACGCGAGATGGCAAAGCTCGGTGGCGGCGAAGAACGGATCAAATCACAACATAAAAAGGGAAAATACACTGCCCGTGAGCGTGTTGAAAAGCTTCTCGACGAAGGCAGCTTTGAGGAATATGATATGTTTGTAAGCCATCGCTGTAGCAATTTCGGGTTGGAGAATGAATCCTACCTGGGTGATGGCGTCGTTACCGGCCGCGGTACCATCGACGGCCGCGTGGTTTTCGTATTTTCCCAGGATTTCACAGTGTTTGGCGGTTCCCTGTCGGAAACCTTTGCCCGTAAGATCTGCAAGATCATGGACCAGGCGATGAAGGTTGGCGCCCCGGTGATCGGGATCAACGACAGCGGCGGAGCCAGGATCCAGGAGGGGGTTAACTCATTGGCCGGGTATGCCGAGATCTTTATGCGGAATATTGCTGCTTCAGGCGTCGTTCCGCAGATTTCAGCCATTTTCGGGCCCTGCGCCGGCGGAGCTGTCTATTCCCCTGCCCTTACCGATTTTGTGGTCATGAGCGAAAAGACCAGTTATATGTTCGTTACAGGCCCGAAAGTTACCAAAACGGTAACCGGTGAGGATATCACCACGGAAGACCTGGGCGGAGCGACGGTGCATTCGACAAAATCGGGAGTGGCCCATTTTCGTGTCGTGAATGAGGACGAGGGGCTGATGATGATCAGGAAACTGATCTCCTACCTGCCGCAGAACAACCTGGAAGATCCTCCCCAGACGGAATGCACTGACCCGATCGACCGTGTGGAAGATCTGCTCAATGAGGTGGTTCCTGCCAATCCAAACCAGCCTTACGATGTGAAGGATGTCATTTACCTGATGGTCGACGACCGCGAGTTTCTCGAAGTTCACCAGCATTATGCCAAAAATATCGTCGTGGGATTTGCCAAATTCAACGGCATCTCCTGCGGAATGGTGGCCAACCAGCCCAACTACCTTGCCGGGGTGCTCGACATCGAAGCCTCGCGCAAGGCTGCCCGTTTTGTTCGTTTCTGCGACGCCTTCAACATCCCCATCATCACCCTGGTCGATGTTCCCGGCTTTTTGCCCGGCAGTACCCAGGAATATGGCGGTATCATCATCCACGGCGCCAAACTGCTCTTTGCTTACGGTGAAGCCACCGTGCCAAAGATCACCATCACCCTTCGCAAATCGTATGGCGGTGCGCATGATGTGATGGGCTGCAAGCAGCTCCGGGCCGATATCAACTACGCATGGCCCTCCGCTGAAATTGCGGTTATGGGACCCAAAGGGGCTATTGAAATCCTGGAGGGAAAGAGGATCAGCGAAATTGAAGATCCCATTGAACGGAACAAATATATCGCCGAAAAGGAAAATGAATATAAGGTAATGTTCGCCAATCCCTATGATGCAGCCAAATACGGCTACATTGACGATGTTATCGAACCGCGTAACACCCGTTTCCGCATCATCCGGGCATTGCAGACGCTGCAGACCAAGAAGGACAGCCTGCCGCCCAAGAAACACAGCAATATTCCCTTGTAATCCAAAACGGAGATATTATGAGACTTTCAGAAATCACATTCGACCTGTCGCTGATCGATCATTTTGCACTGGTGATCACCATCGCAGGATATTGCATAGTGCTGCTGGCGCTGTCCTTCATGGCCTATTTCTTCACCAGGCTACATACCCTTCAGGATTTCCTCAAAAGACGTAAACTCAGGAATTCCGCGAAACCGGAGGTTGAGGTGAAGTCAAAGGTTGTCATGACGGGTGAGGAAAACGCTGCCATTGCAGCTGCCCTTTACCTCTTTTTTTCCGAATTGCACGATGAAGAAAAATATGTGATGACGATCCGGAAAGTTTCAAAAACATACTCCCCCTGGAGTTCAAAAATCTATGGAATCCTCAATACGATTAAACAAAGGTAAACCATGAAGAAATTCAATTTTGTGATCAACGGCAATTCCTACGAAGTAGAGGTACTTGGTTTTGAAGATAATATTGCCAAGATGGAGGTTAACGGAACCCTGTATGATGTGGAGGTTCAGAAGGAACTGAAAATAACCAAAACCCCGACCCTTGTCAGGGCTGAACCGCCCAAACCGACGCGCAAGGAATCGAAGATCCCGCGGACAGTCACCCAGACTACCAACTTGGCCATCAAGGCGCCGCTGCCGGGGACCATCATCACGGTATTGGTGAAACCGGGAGATAAGGTGGCGATGGGCCAGAAACTGCTCACCATGGAGGCCATGAAAATGGAGAACAATGTACTTTCGGAAAAGGATGGCGTGGTAAGGGTTGTCCTTGTAAAACCCGGTCAAACCGTTGCTCAGAATGATGTTTTAGTTGAAATTGAATAACCATGAACACACCTCAAACATTATTCGGTCTTTGGGAAAATACCGGTTTTTACAATGCAACCTCCGGGAACCTCATCATGATCCTGGTCGGCATTTTGCTGGTTTTACTGGCAATAAGGTACAGTTACAAACCCCTGTTGCTCATCCCGCTCGGAATGGGGATCATCCTGGGAAATATACCGTTCCTGCACGAAGCTGCCTATCATCCCGGTATTTACCAGGAAGGCAGTGTGCTGAACTATCTTTTTTTCGGGGTCTTAAAAGGGATCTACCCGGCGCTGATATTCCTGGGACTCGGGGCCATGACCGATCTCTCCCCGCTGATCTCCAACCCCAAGTTGATGCTCCTGGGAGCTGCAGCCCAGGTAGGGATTTTTGTCAGTTTCCTGGGGGCGATGGTTTTCGGCTTCCCAATGGCACAGGCTGCAGCTATTGCCATTATTGGCGGGGCTGACGGCAACACGGCCATTTTCCTCACCTCACAGCTTGCCGCGGGGCTTCATGCCGCCGGGAAGGGACTGGAGGTGCAAAACCTCATTGGCCCGATTGCCATTGCGGCTTATATCTACATGTCGCTGGTGCCCGTGATTCAGCCTCCCATCATGAAACTGCTGACCACCCGCAAGGAGCGGCTTATCCGCATGAAACCGCCGAGAACCGTCAGCAAGTTTGAAAAGATCCTCTTCCCCCTGCTTGGATTGCTGTTAAGCGCCTTTGTGGCGCCGGCATCCCTGCCCCTGCTGGGCATGTTTTTCTTTGGAAATATCCTTAAGGAGTCGGGGCTGACCAAGCAACTCGCCGCAACTGCAAGCACGGTACTGATCGACATCGTGGTGATCCTTATCGGGTTGACGGTCGGCGCAAGTACCCAGGCCGATGTATTTTTAAAATGGCAGTCAATTCTTATCTTTGTACTCGGCGCCATCGCCTTCATGGTGGCAACGGCCGGGGGGATCATCTTTGCAAAGGTGATGAACATCTTTCTGAAAAAGGAAAACAGGATCAACCCGCTCGTTGGGGCGGCAGGAGTAGCTGCAGTGCCAGACAGTGCGCGTATTGCGCATGAAATGGGGCTCAGGGAAGATCCGACAAACCACCTGATCGGCCATGCCATGGCGCCAAATATCGCCGGTTTGATCGGCAGCGCCATTACCGCCGGCCTGTTATTGGGTTTCTTATTGTAAAACGATGCTGATCATAGGAATTGCCGGCGGATCCGGTTCTGGAAAGTCAACAGTTGTCAAGCAGGTGATCAAACACTTGCCGAAAGAGGCTGTTACGGTTATTCCCCAGGATGCCTTTTATAAGGATAATGGTCACAAATCGGCCGAAGAACGGGCCCGGATCAACTTTGACCATCCCAGTTCCATCGAATGGAGCCTGCTGATCAGCCAGCTTGAAACCCTGAAGACGGGTATACCCATCGAAATGCCCATGTACTCCTATGTTACCTGCGCACGTTCAAAGGAAACCATCACCGTCAACCCGTCGAAAGTCATCATTGTTGAAGGAATCCTGATCCTTTCCAATCCGCGTTTGAGGAAGAAAATGGATATCAAGGTCTTTGTCGATGCCGATGGCGACGACAGGCTCATGCGCGTAATCCGGCGCGATATCGAAGAGCGAGGAAGATCCTTCCAGCAGGTGCTGGAACATTACGAGAGTTTCGTAAAACCCATGCACCTGCAATTTATTGAACCTACCAAGCGTTATGCTGACATCATTGTGCCCCAGGGCGGTCAGAACAAGGTTGCCATCGACCTGCTCTCCTCCCGCATTAAAACGCACATTAACCGTGATGCCGATGACAGCAAACCATTTCAACCACCTGCGCAGCGAACATAGTCCCTACCTTTTACAGCATGCCCAAAACCCCGTGGACTGGTATCCATGGGGAGCTGTTGCGTTGGACAAATCCCGCGATGAAAACAAACTGATGATCATCAGCATCGGCTATGCCGCCTGCCACTGGTGCCATGTCATGGAACATGAATCTTTTGAAGATGATGAGGTTGCACGGGTGATGAACGGGAATTTCGTATCCGTCAAAGTTGACCGCGAGGAGCGGCCCGACGTTGACCAGGTTTATATGAACGCTGCCTATGCCACTACAGGCAGGGGAGGGTGGCCCCTGAACGTGATCGCCCTGCCCGACCAGCGGCCCCTGTTTGCCGGGACCTACTTTTCGAAGCACGACTGGCTCCATATCCTCGACTATTTCAGCGGGCACTACCGTGATAACCCGCAGGAACTTGTTCACCAGGCTGATGAGGTGGAACAGGGGATGAAACGGGCAACTGGACCGCGCTACCAGGTGGATTCGTTACCGGTCGCCACCTCTGTGATGAAGGAGATATTTCAGACCTGGAAAGATGACCTCGATTTTGTCAATGGAGGAACCCCTGGCGGACCCAAATTCCCGATGCCTGCAAATCTCACGTGTCTGCTGCGTATAGGATTCAGCCATAAAAAGGAAAAGGCACTGGAATATGTGAACCTTACCCTCGAGAAAATGGCCATGGGAGGCATTTACGACCACCTGGGAGGCGGTTTCAGCCGTTATTCGGTCGATGGCTTCTGGCATGTGCCGCACTTCGAGAAGATGCTCTACGACAATGCCCAGCTGATCGCCCTGTATGCTGATGCCTTTGCGGTAACCGGCAAATATGTCTATCAACGGGTGGTTGAAGAGACCATTGCCTTTGCCGGCCGTGAACTGACAAGCCCCGAGGGACTGTTCCAGGCATCGCTCGACGCCGACAGCGAAGGACGCGAAGGTACTTTTTATACCTGGAGGGCCGATGAGATCAGCAGATATCTGGGCGATGGCGCCGGGATCTTCCTGGATTATTACGGCTGCCGGGAGCATGGAAACTGGGAAAACGGACTCAATGTACTCCGGAAATCGGTTACTGACGAGGATTTTGCCGCAAAGCATGATCTTACCGACGACCAGTTATCAGCCATCCTGAATGTTTCAGTAGAACAATTGTTAACGGTGCGCGGCAACCGGGTGAGACCTGCCACCGACGACAAGATCCTGACCTGCTGGAACGGGTTGATGATCAGTGCCCTGGTTAAAGCTTCGCTGGTTTTCGGGAAGCCGGACTGGCTTGAAAAAGCGGTGGCAGTTGCCTCCTTTTACCATGATCATGGAATATTACGAAAGGGTAAGCTATGGCGGAGTACCCGTGCCGGTTCACTCACCATTGCCGGGTTTCTCGATGACTATGCCTGCCTGGGCAGGGCCTTCCTCGATCTTTACCAGGCTACCTTCGACGCTTCGTGGCTCGCTGCGGTGGAATTACTCACCGGGGAGGTGCTGACCCATTTTGAGGCTGGCGACGGGCTCTTTTACAACCTGTCGTCGGATGAAGAACCCCGGCTGATCATTGAAACCATTGAATTGTCCGACAATGTGATCCCCGCCTCGAACTCCGTCATGGCCACCAATCTGTGGATACTGGGTTACCTTACCGGAAACCCTAATTACATTGAACGATCGGAGAATATGGTTAACAAAATGGTTCCTGAGATCAGGAAAAACCCGGCATTTCACGCCAACTGGGCGCTGTTGTTGCAGGATCACCTTTCAGGGCCAGTTGAGGTGAATATCATCGGAGAGCAATACTTGGGCCTGTTAAAGGAATTTTCGGGGCAATATATTCCGGGTGTTATTTTTTCCGGGGGAGAGATTAAAACGCCGGCAGAAAGTTCTGACAGCCGGCATCTTCCCGGTAAAACGCTGATTTATGTCTGCCGCGACAAATCTTGCTTTCCGCCTGTTGAAACTGTTGACGAGGCTCTCCGCCTGATCGCCGGGTCTGGACTTTGAGTACCCTGGATTATTTGAAATAATTCCCTGATCAAGAATCAACCACAATGCCACAATGAAGGCACAATGCACACAAAGAATCCCATTGTGCTCATTGTGTAAACCATTGTGTCCTTTGTGGTTAAATTAAAAGCCTTGTTTTTGGGAACGGGACTTCAATAAACAACAATCAACGCTCAAACAGACGCAAAATTCTCCTTCTCAATTTTTTCTACTGTGTCTGTTGTGCCTACTTTGGTGAAATTCCTGTCAAACCCGGGATAATCTTTCCCATCCCCCCATTGTATTTGCACCCGAATATTTCGTAAGTTTGAAATCCCAAATCCAAAAGCATTATGGAAACAAAGAAAGCACTCGAAATTCTTAAAATGGCGATTCTTATGGAAAAGAGAGGCCATGCCTTTTATGCAAAAGTTGCCGAACAAACTCCCGATCAGGATGTCAAACATATCTTTCTGACCATGGCCGATGAGGAGACCCAGCATGTCAAATTCCTCGCGGAACAGTATATCAGCTATGAAAAGCATAATACCTTCAAAAAAGTTGATTTACCTGACCTTTCAAATGAAGGTTATGCGACCCTGATCCTTACGGAAGACCTTAAAAATAAAATCTCCTCTGCCGGATTTGAGGCGGCAGCCATATCAGCGGCCATCGACTTTGAGAAAAAGGCGGTTGCGGTTTATTCAAAGCAGGCTGAGGATTCAGAAGATCCCAATGAAAAGGCGCTATACCGCTGGCTTGCCGAATGGGAAGGCGGCCACCTGAAGATCCTCAGCGATATGGATAATGAATTGAAGGAGAAAATCTGGAACGATAACCAGTTCTGGCCCTTCTGATTTACGTGCCCGTACGCATCGCCTCAACCGGATCAAGTTTTGAGGCCGACCAGGCCGGTAATATTCCTGAAATCAAACCGATAATACCCGAAACCCCGATGCCGAGGAAAATATTTCCCTGGGTCAGGATCAGGTGAAAACTGGTCAGGTTTGATACTAGTAGTGTCAGGATGAGGATGATCAGCAGCCCGAAAATTCCGCCGATAAGAGAAAGAAATACGGCTTCAAACAGGAACTGCAGCAATACAAAGTAGTTCTTGGCTCCCAGTGCCTTCTGGATACCGATGATATTGGTGCGTTCCTTTACCGACACGAACATGATGTTGGCAATGCCAAAGCCTCCAACCAGCAGTGAAAATCCGCCGATGATCCAGCCAACCATGGCGATCACTTTGAAAAGGCTGTCAAATCCCTTGGAGATGATATCGGTTTCATTGATCGCGAAATTATCTTCGGCCGAAGGTTTTTGCTTCCTGATGGAGCGCATCAGCCCGGTTAGTTCATCGCGCAACTCTTCGTTGGAAACCAGCGGCTTTGCCTTGACCACGATGGTGGAACCCATGTCCCTCAGGTCGACAAGTGTTTTGAAATAGTTGATCGGGAGATAGACCACCTTGTCGTTTGAATTGCCGAAGAAATCTTCCCCCTCCTTGGCGATGACGCCGACTACCTCGATGTTCCTGCCAAAAATCTTGATTTTTTTGCCTATCGGATCTCCCTCCCTGAACAGGTCTGTCGCCAGGTCGGCGCCGATGATGGCGATGTTGTTGCCACTGGCCGATTCGGTGAGGGAAAAGTAGCGGCCATCGGCAAGCTCAAACTTCCATACCTTGTCGAAATCCTGCGAAACGCCCATTACGCCTATATTTTCAGCGTAACTGTTCTGGTATTTCACAGTCTTGTTTACCTGTACCATAAAGGCAATTGCATCGGCCAAACTGGAGCGCTTCTCGACTTCACGCATATCATCCAGCGAAGCTTCCGGGCGCTGCCAGTATTTCCACCAGGGATAATCGCCACCCATGGCCCAGGGCCATTTTTGAATATACAGCACATTGCTTCCAAGGGAGGCGATGCTCTTCCGGATGGAATTTTCCATCGAATCAAAAACGGTAAAGACCGAAATGACACAGAAGATGCCGATGGTAATCCCGAGAAGGGAGAGGATCGTACGAACCTTATTTACTATAATTTCTTGAAAAGCAAACAAATAGCTTTCCCGAACCAATCGCAATATTAAAATCATGGATGAAGTGATTTCCTTATTTAATAAACAGTAAAGGTAATATTTAATCCCGTATGGCCGATTCCATTGTTTGATCCGGTATTTTTTGGTAACATTGCAAAGGGCTGCCAAAATCGTGAATTAGACGCAGCGCTTCAGTTATTGTTACAAATTTCAGCGACATGACCGACCAGATCAGGATTAAATCCGCCCTTATTTCCGTTTATGCCAAGGATGGAATAATGGAAATTGCACAAAAACTTATCTCACTGGGTGTCCAGATTTACTCAACGGGTGGAACTTATGACTACCTCCAGGCCTGTGGCATGGAGGTCACCTCCATCGAATCCGTCACCTCCTATCCCTCTATTCTCGGCGGCCGGGTAAAAACCCTCCATCCGAAGGTATTCGGCGGCATCCTGTGGCGACGCGACCAGCTGGCCGATGTGGGAGATGTGGAAAAATATGAGATCCCCTCCTTCGACCTGGTGATCGTCGACCTCTATCCCTTTGAAAAAACCGTTGCCTCAACCAATGACGAAGAGGAGATCATCGAAAAAATCGACATCGGCGGCATCTCGCTGATCCGGGCGGCTGCCAAGAATTTCAACCATGTCCTGGTTGTTCCCTCAACCTGTTTTTACGGGGAACTGAACGATCTTATCACGCGCAGTAATGGTGTTACAACCCTGCGCGAACGACGGCTGTTTGCCGCCAGGGCATTCAACGTTTCGTCGCATTACGATACCATGATCTTCCACTATTTCAACCGCCAGGAGAAGATCCAGGCCTTTAAACAAAGCATTCTACAGCCGGTTGCAATGCGATATGGAGAAAATCCTCATCAGCAGGGTGCTTTTTATGGGAACCTGGATGAAGTATTCATTAAACTTCACGGCAAAGAGCTGTCTTACAACAACCTGGTCGACGTGGATGCCGCCATAAACCTGATCGGCGAGTTTAGCGAGCCGACCGTTGCCATCATTAAACATACCAATCCCTGCGGCGTGGCAACACGATATACCCTGACGGAGGCATACCTCGACGCGCTCGCCTGCGACCCGGTGTCAGCCTATGGCGGGATTATCATTGCCAATGGCATCGTTACCGCCGAAACAGCCGAAGAACTCCATAAGCTGTTTTTTGAAATTTTAATTGCCGACGGGTATGAAATTGATGCCCTGGATCGCCTGAAGTCAAAGAAAAATAGAATAATTTTGCAAAAAAATTCTTTTGCATTCTCATCCCGGCAATTTAAGTCCATACTGAATGGTGTACTTGAACAGGAAAAGGATCTTAATTCAGAACAGGAATCTGATTTTCAATACGTAAGCAAAAGGAAAACGACACAACCTGAAACAGATGCGCTGGTTTTTGCAAATAAAATTGTGAAACATTTGAAATCCAACACCATTGTTCTCATTAAAAACCGCCAGCTGATCGGCTGCGGGATGGGGCAGACCTCACGGGTTGATGCTCTCCGCCAGGCCATTATCAAGGCAAGGGCCTTCGGGTTTGACACAGCGGGAAGCGTGATGGCATCGGATGCCTTTTTTCCTTTTGCCGATTGTGTTGAAATTGCTGATGAAGCGGGCGTCACCGCCGTGATTCAGCCGGGAGGCTCCATACGCGATGTGGATTCGGTGAATTATTGCGACCAGCACAACATGTCCATGGTATTTACCGGGATACGACACTTTAAACATTAAACCAATCATTCCATGGGATTATTTACGAAAGAAATAGCCATCGATTTGGGCACTGCCAACACGATCATCATTTATAATGATAAAGTCGTGGTGGATGAGCCTTCAATTGTTGCCATCGAGCGGAGTTCGGGAAAGATCATTGCCGTTGGAAAGAAGGCCCAGATGATGCATGGCAAAACGCACGAAAACATAAAGACCATCCGGCCGCTCAGGGGAGGGGTTATCGCCGATTTCCAGGCGGCCGAACACATGATCCGGGCCATGATCAAGATGATCGACTTGCGCAAATCATGGTTCCCGCCGGCGCTTAAGATGGTGATCTGTATCCCCTCCGGGATTACCGAGGTGGAAGAACGGGCCGTTAAAGACTCTGCGGAACAGGCCGGGGCCAAAGAGGTCCGCCTGATCCATGAACCCATGGCGGCTGCCATCGGTATCGGCATCGACGTGCTGGAGCCGGTTGGCAACATGGTCATCGACATCGGCGGCGGAACCAGCGAAATAGCGGTGATCGCCCTCGGCGGGATCGTGAATAACAAGTCGATCCGCATTGCCGGCGATGAATTCAACGCCGATATCGAGGAGTATATGCGCAAGCAGCATAACATCAACGTGGGTGAACGGACCGCCGAACGGATCAAGATCGAGGTTGGCGCCGCGATTGCCGATATCGACAATCCTCCTCCCGATTACGCCGTACATGGACGCGACCTGCTCACGGGCATCCCCAAGGAGGTCATCGTGAACCATGCCGAAATAGCCCATTGTCTCGACAAATCGGTTGCCAAAATCGAAGCAGCTGTCTTGAATGCGCTGGAGATGACCCCGCCCGAGCTGGCTTCCGATATTTTTGAGACCGGTATCTACCTCACTGGCGGTGGCGCCCTGCTGAGAGGACTTGACAAGCGGCTCCATCTGAAAACCAAACTGAAGGTGCATGTTGCCGAAGATCCTTTAAGGGCCGTGGCCAGGGGCACGGGTATCGCACTGAAGAACTTTGATAAGTTCACGTTCCTCATCAAGTAAGAGGTACCATGCGGAATCTTTTTTTATTTCTCCGGGAGCACTATTTTTATTTTCTGTTCATGCTGCTGGAGTCCTTTTCACTGATTCTGCTGTTCAACAACAACGAATTCCAGGGAAGTTCCCTTTACTCCGTTTCAAATACGCTGTCGGGCTCGGTGAACGGCATGTTCAACGGCATCTCCGAATATTTCTCCCTGCGCAAGACCAACGGCGTGCTGATCGAAGAGATGGCCAAACTCCATTCGCGGATCCCGGAGGCCTTTTACGTAACCGACCGCAATATCTTCTATAAAAAGGATTCGGTCGTAAACCTTGAATACAAGTATATCAGCGCCAAGGTGATCAGCAACTCCACCAACAAGCGGAACAACTATTTGATGATCAACAAGGGGGCGATACATGGCATTGTTAACCACATGGGAGTTATTATCGGCAACAAGATCATCGGCCAGGTGGTGAGTGTCTCTCCCCACTTCAGCTGGATCATGTCGATGCTCAACAAGGACAGCAGGATATCGGGGAAGTTCAAGAAGAACAACCAGCTGGTGAATGTCGAATGGAACGGCGGCAGTTACCGCATGGGGCAGGTCAAGGAGATCCCAAAACATGTCAAAATCATGAAAGGTGACACCATCATCACCAGCGGGAATTCAGATATCTTCCCGGAGGGGCTGCTCATAGGAACCATCTGTGATTTCACCAATGTGCAGGATGAAAATTTCAACAACGGGGAGATCCTCTTTTCGACCGATTTCAACAGTCTCGGCTATGTGGAGGTGGTGGTTGACCTGATGCGCAAGGAGAAGGACGACCTGAAGGCCTCCTTCAAATCTCATTAATCAAATTAAAGAAATTTCACTGTGACCTCGAGAACCGTCTTTTTTAATGTTATCCGGTTTTTCTTCCTTGTTTTTCTCCAGGTATTGATTCTGAACCATATCAACCTCGGGGGGTACATCAATCCCTATTTCTATATCTATTTCATATTGCTGCTACCCTTTGAAATCCCTCGCTGGATGCTGCTTTTAGCTGCTTTTCTCCTGGGTATCAGCATTGACATCTTCACCAATACCATTGGTCTCAACGCCTCCTCCTGCCTGATCATGGCCTTCTTCAGGCCCTTCGTGATAACGGCCATCTCCAGTGGTCCCGAATCGCTGATAGGGGATACCCCGACCCTGCAGAACCAGGGGATCAAATGGTTTCTCTACTATTCCATTACCCTGGTACTCATCCACCACTTTGCCCTCTTCTACCTCGAAATCTTCCGTTTCAGCGAGTTTGCAGCAACGCTGGTGAGGGTTCTGCTCAGCAGTGCTTTTACCCTCATCCTGGTGCTGATCAGCGAATACCTGCTCTATCCGAAGGGGAAATAAAAAAACCCGTTCCTTTTGAAGAAACGGGTGGGAGAGGTTTCGAGCGGAGTCGAACCGCTGTGGACGGTTTTGCAGACCGCTGCCTAGCCACTCGGCCACGAAACCAATTTTAGTGGGAATGCAAAATTACAAAAAGTTTTGAAATTATATGCAGATCATTTCTTCCAGTGGGTCATGAAGCTTACCTGATGCATTTTACCGCCCATCGGCGGGTTCAGCTTGGCGATTTTCAAGTCGATGGCCGTGATGGAGGGGAATTGCTGCCTGATGGCATCCATGATCCGCCGGGCTACATGCTCCAGCAGGTGCGACTTCTGCTCCATCTCCCTTTTCACACAACGGTATAATCCGACATAATCGGCCGTGTCGTGCAGGCTGTCGGAGCGTTCGGCAACATCCGTATCCACCTCAACCGTAAGATCGGCAATGAATTTCGTTCCGATGATCTGTTCTTCCTTAAAGCAGCCGTGAAATGAAAAAAACTCCATTCCTTCAAGCAGGATCGTACCCATATTTCGTGTTTTCAGGGTTCAAAATTACCAATTTACTGTTCACCAGGCCGGCAGTTTTTTAAATTGTAGTAAGTTTGCAGATTAATCTGCTTACTCCAGGGCATGAAAAATTATCAGGACGACCTCTTGTTTGATCTATTGTGTCCATTGTGCCTTCTTTGTGTCATGATGGTTAAATAACCCGTCAAAGAACCCAAGGGCCTGCATTCATACCCCGGAGGGCTGAAATCAATATTCCTACATTATGGAAGATTTAAAACTCCCTGAAGACAAGGGAACCAGGTCACTCAATTTCATCGAGGAGATAGTCGAGGAAGATATCCGCACAGGGGTAAACGAGGGGCGCGTGCATACGCGTTTCCCGCCCGAGCCCAACGGTTACCTGCATATCGGCCATGCCAAGTCGATCTGCCTGAACTTCGGCCTTGCCAATAAATACAATGGAAAGACAAACCTTCGCTTCGACGATACCAACCCTGTGAAGGAGGATGTGGAATATGTCGATTCGATCATGGAAGATGTGAAGTGGCTCGGTTTCGACTGGGAAGACCGGCTTTTCTATGCATCCGACTATTTTGAACAACTCTTTGAATATGCCATGATCCTGATCCGTAAGGAAAAGGCCTATGTCTGCGACATGACCGCCGAAGAGATAAGCGAAACCCGCGGCACGCCTACCCGCCCGGGAAAGGAAAGTCCCTTCAGGAGCCGTTCTGTTGAAGAAAACGTTGATCTTTTTACCAGGATGCGCAACGGCGAATTCCCCGACGGAACGAGGGTCCTGAGGGCCCGTATCGATATGGCATCGCCCAACATGCATATGCGCGATCCCGTGTTGTACCGCATTCTTCATGCCTGGCATCACCGCACGGGCGACCAGTGGTGTATCTACCCGATGTACGACTTTGCACACGGGCAGTCTGATTCCATCGAACGGATCACCCATTCCATTTGCACTCTCGAATTCGAGGTGCACAGGCCGCTTTACGATTGGTTTATCCGTGAAATCGGTATCTATGCCCCCCGGCAGATCGAATTTGCCAGGCTAAACGTGACCTATACCGTCATGAGCAAGCGCAAACTGCTGGAGCTTGTGCAGCAGGGCTATGTCAACGGCTGGGATGACCCGCGGATGCCCACCATCTGCGGACTTCGCCGCAGGGGCTTTACCCCGGAATCCATCCGGACCTTTGCAGAGACTATCGGGGTTGCCAAGCGCGACAACGTGATCGACGTAAGCCTGCTGGAATTTTGCATCCGGGAAGACCTCAACAGGCGTGCCAGCCGCGTGATGGCAGTGCTCGATCCGGTAAAGATCATCCTGGATAATTATCCCGACGGGGAGGCGGAGGAGCTTGAATCGGTAAACAACCCCGAGGATGAAACCAAAGGAAAAAGGAAGCTTCCCTTTTCAAAGACCCTCTTTATCGAGCGCGACGATTTTATGGAAGATC